>NZ_JBFUFP010001339.1:0-1274 GCF_056403375.1 Rhizobacter sp. P2_H2 | reverse complement strand
ACGTTGATGCGGGCCACCGCCAGCGCGTCGTCGGAGAGGTCGGCCGCATCGACCACCACGTCGGGGTAGGCCAGCGCGGCGATCACCGCCAGGCTGCCGTTGCCGGTGCACAGGTCGAGCACCGTGTGCGTCTGGTCGGACAGCCAGGCGTCGAGCGTGCCTTCGCCCTCGCCGTCGACCAGCAGTTCGGCGATGAACGAGCGCGGCACGATGCTGCGCTCGTCGATGTAGAACGGCACGTTCTGCAGCCACGCTTCGCGGGTCAGGTAGGCGGCCGGGCGGCGCGAGCGGATGCGCTCGTCGACCAGCGCGAGCGCGGTGGCTTCTTCCTCGGCCGACAGCTCGCGCTGCGCCTGTTCTTCCAGCGCGTCGAGCGGCATGCCGAGCGCCCACAGCACCAGCCAGGCCGATTCGTCGAACGCGTTGGTGGTGCCGTGCCCAAACGAAACGCCCGCCGTCTTGAGGCGGGCGCTCTGCGCGGTGATGAGATCGATCAACTTCATAGCAACAAGCCTTCAAGCGTCCTGCGGTAGATGTTCTTCAGCGGGTCGAGGCTCGCGACCTCGACGTTCTCGTCGATCTTGTGGATGCTGGCGTTCAGCGGCCCGAACTCGACGACCTGCGGGCAGATCTTCGAGATGAAGCGGCCGTCGGAGGTGCCGCCGGTGGTCGACAGCTCGGTGCGCACGCCGGTCTCGGCGAGGATGGCGGCACCCATCGCCTCGCTCAGCGCGCCGATCGGCGTCAGGAACGGCTCGCCGCCGAGCGTCCATGCCAGGTCGTAGCGCAGGCCGTGCGCATCGAGCACGGCGTGCAGGCGCGACTTCAGCGCATCGGGCGTCGATTCGGTCGAGAAGCGGAAGTTGAAGTCGATCACCACCTGGCCGGGAATCACGTTGGTCGCGCCGGTGCCGCCGTGGATGTTCGACACCTGCCAGCTGGTGGCCGGGAAGTAGCGGTTGCCGCGGTCCCATTCGACCGTGGTCAGCGCCGCCAGCGCCGGGGCGACGCGGTGGATCGGGTTGTCGGCCAGCTGCGGGTAGGCGATGTGGCCCTGCACGCCGTGCACCGTCAGCTTGCCCGACAGCGTGCCGCGCCGGCCGTTCTTGATCATGTCGCCGAGCGTGTCGACCGAGGTCGGCTCGCCGACGATGCAGTAGTCGATGCGCTCGCCGCGTTGCTTCAGCAGCTCGCAGACCTTGACCGTGCCGTCGACCGACGGGCCTTCCTCGTCGCTGGTGATCAGCAGCGCGATGCTGCCGCAGCGCTCGCCG
>NZ_JBFUFP010001338.1:0-1275 GCF_056403375.1 Rhizobacter sp. P2_H2 | reverse complement strand
GTGGCCTCCTTGATGGCGCGTGCAAACGGCACCTGATACCCAGCGCCCAGCTTGATCTGCTGCTGCGACGTGATGCCGCCCGACGACACATCGATGAAATCGCAGCGGCGTGCCTTCAAGGCCTTCGCGAACTCCACCGTCTGCGGCAGCGTCCAGCTCGGCGCTTCGCTGTGCTCCATCCAGTCCGTCGCCGACACGCGCACGCCCAGCGGCTTGTGCGCCGGCCATACCGCCCGCACCGCATCGAACACTGCCAGCGGCAGGCGCATCCGGTTCTCCAGGCTGCCACCCCACGCATCAGTGCGCTGGTTGCTGATCGGCGACAGGAACTGGTGCATCAGGTAGCCGTGCGCGCAGTGCAGCTCGATCACGTCCAGGCCCAGCCGCTGCGAGCGCTCGGCCGCCTTCGTGAACTGCGCGATCACCGTGCGGATGTCGTCCTCGCTCATCGCGTGCGGCGGCGCCTCTTCCGGTCGCTGGCGCACCGCCGATGGCGCCCACGGCGTCCAGCCGCCGTTCTGCGGGGGGATCAACTGCCCACCCTTCCACGGCGGGGCGCTCGAGGCCTTGCGGCCGGCATGCGCCAGCTGGATGCCGATCGCGCCCTTGGCATGCGGGCGGATCGCCGCCAGCACCCGCGCCAGCGCGGCTTCGTTCTCGTCGCTCCACAGCCCCAGGCAGTCCGGCGTGATGCGGCCCTCGGGGCTCACGCCCGTGGCCTCGATCAGCGTCAGCGCGGCACCACCCTGCGTCATCGCGCCCAGGTGCATCACGTGCCAGTCGGTGGCCGACCCGTCGACCGCCGAGTACTGGCACATCGGCGCGACGATCACGCGGTTGGAGAGCTCGAGCTCGCGCAGCGCGAGCGGACGGAACAAGGTGGGATTCATCGGACTCCTGCAGACGGTTGAAGCACGGTGGCTTCGTGCTATCTTGCCCCACAGCCTTGGCCGCCGCTGACCCCGGGTCTTTGACGTTGGGTCGGCGGCGTGCCGCCACATCGAACAAGTCAAGGAGCCAGAACATGAGCTACAGCATCGATCTCTCCGGCCGCGTCGCGCTGGTCACCGGTGCCTCCAGCGGACTGGGTACCCAGTTCGCGAAGACCCTCGCGAAAGCAGGCGCCGCCGTCGTGCTCGCCGGCCGCCGCGTCGAACGCCTCAAAACCCTGCGCGCCGAGATCGAGGCCGGCGGCGGCGACGCCCACGTCGTCAAGCTCGACGTGACCGACCACGACAGCATCAAGGCCGCCATCGCCCACGCCGAGACCGAAAT
>NZ_JBFUFP010001337.1:0-1277 GCF_056403375.1 Rhizobacter sp. P2_H2 | reverse complement strand
CAGCGATTGTGCGCCATTGTATAGGCCCTGCGATGACCCTGTCACGGGGCTTTCTCGGAGGCCTCGATCACCTGCTGCCAGGCCTGCGCCAGATCGGCGGGCGGGGCCGCCTCGAACTGCATCGGGCGGCCGTCCACCGGGTGCGCGAAACCCAGGCGCGCCGCATGCAGTGCCTGCCGGGCCAGCCCCAGGCCCGGGCGCCCGCCGTACAGCGCGTCCGACAGCAGCGTGTGGCCGCGCGTGGCCAGGTGCACGCGGATCTGGTGGGTGCGCCCGGTGTGCAGCTTGCAGCGCACCGCGCTCACCGCGCCTTCGTCGAACTCCGCGAGCGCCACCCGGGTCACGTCGGTCTGCGCCGGCTTGCCGCCGCCGACCACGGCCATCTTGACGCGCGATTGCGGGTCGCGCGCGAGCGGCGCGTCGATGCGGAACGGCTGCGCCGGCACCCGCCCGTGCGCCAGCGCCTGGTACTCGCGCTGCACCTCGCGGGCGGCGATGGCCCGCACCAGCGCGGTCACCGCCGGCAGGGTCTTGCCGATCACCATCAACCCCGAGGTGTCCTTGTCGAGCCGGTGCACGATGCCGGCGCGCGGCAGCGTGGCCGCGGCCGGGTGGTGCGCCAGCACCCCGTTGAGCAGCGTGCCCGACCAGTTGCCGGCGGCCGGGTGCACCACCATGCCGGCGGGCTTGTCGACCACGATCAGCGCGTCGTCCTCGAACACGATGGCCAGCGCCATCGCCTCGGGGCGGAAGGCGCGGCTCTCGGGCGTCGGCACCAGCTCGACCACCAGCTGCTGGCCGGCCGACACCTTGCGCGAGGCCTGCGTCGCCGGGCGATCGTCGACCCACACATGGCCGCCCTCGATCAGCGTCTGCAGGTGGTTGCGCGAGAACTCGCCGGCCATCGCGACCAGCGCCTTGTCGAGCCGCACGCCGTGCAGGCTGCGATCGATCAGCGCGACGCGGCGCTCGGGGGCCTCGCCGGCGCCGACCTCCAGGCCCTCGTCATCGGGATCGCCAGGAAGCAGCGCCGGGTCGCTGGGGGGGTGAACCATATAATCGCCGCTCTTCTTTCGACAGGAAGCGCCGCGGCAGTGGCGCCACGAGGCTCATGAATGTGATTCGCTTGGTTGGCCGGTGGTCGGGCCTGGCATCGGCAGCCGTGTTGGCCGCCCTGCTCGCAGCCTGTGGCTCGACCCCGAAAGACGAAACGGCCGGGATGACCGTCGAGAAATTGTATGCAGAGGCGAAGTCCGAAGCCGATGCCGGCAGCTACG
>NZ_JBFUFP010001335.1:0-1280 GCF_056403375.1 Rhizobacter sp. P2_H2 | reverse complement strand
ACGACCTGGCCACGCAGTTCAACAACAGCCAGAAAGAGTACAAGGTCACCCCGACCTTCAAGGGCAACTACGACGAGTCGATGACCGCCGCAGTGGCTGCCTTCCGCGCCGGCAATGCGCCGCACATCCTGCAGGTGTTCGAGGTCGGCACCGCGACGATGATGTCGGCCAWGGGCGCGATCAAGCCGGTCGGCGAAGTGATGAAGCAGAGCGGCGTCAGCTTCGACCCGAAGGGCTACGTGCCGGCGGTCTCGGGCTACTACACCGCGCCGAACGGCGAGATGCTGTCGTTCCCGTTCAACAGCTCGACGACGATCTTCTACTACAACAAGGACGCCTTCAAGGCCGCCGGCCTCGACCCGAACAAGGCCCCGACGACCTGGCCCGAGGTGACGCTGGCCGCCGCCAAGCTGAAGGCCGCCGGCGTCAAGTGCCCGTACACCACCAGCTGGATGAGCTGGGTGCACCTGGAGAGCTTCTCGACCTGGCACAACACGCTGTTCGCGACGCAGAACAACGGCTTCGGCGGCCCGAGCGCGCGCCTGGCCTTCAATTCGCCGCTGCACCTGCGCCACTTCGAGAACCTGGCCAACATGTCCAAGCAGGGCCTGTTCGTCTACAAGGGCCGCGCGAGCGTCGCGGTGCCGTCGTTCGTGTCGGGTGAATGCGCGATGTTCACCGGCTCGTCGGGCTCGTACGCCGATGTCAGCAAGGGCGCGAAGTTCGCGTACGGGCTGGCCCCGCTGCCGTACTACCAGGACGTTCCCGGCGCACCGCAGAACACCGCCATCGGCGGTGCGAGCCTGTGGGTGATGTCGGGCAAGAAGCCGGCCGAGTACAAGGGCGTCGCCGAGTTCTTCAAGTACCTGTCGAGCCCCGACGTGCAGTCGGCCAGCCACAAGCGCACCGGCTACCTGCCGATCACGACGGCCGCCTACGAGATGACCGAGAAATCGGGCTTCTACAAGGACAAGCCGGGCACCGACGTGGCGGTGACGCAGATGATCCGCAAGACGACCGACAAGTCGCGCGGCATCCGCCTCGGCAATTTCGTCCAGATCCGCACGATCATCGATGAGGAAACCGAGCAGATCTGGTCGGGCAAGAAGGATGCGAAGACGGCGCTGGACGACGCGGTGAAGCGCGGCAACGAGCAGCTGGAGCGCTTCGAAAAGGCCAACAAGGCTCCCGCACCCTGACGTCCCACCCCCGAGGCGCTGACGCGCCTCCCCCTCAAGGGGGCGCCCCCAGTGGCCCGGCAAAGCCGGTTCCACGGGGGC
>NZ_JBFUFP010001334.1:0-1282 GCF_056403375.1 Rhizobacter sp. P2_H2 | reverse complement strand
CGTCGATCGTCTGCGAAGGCACGCGCGACGCCACCGAGCAGGCCGCGATGGCGCGCGAAGCCGGTGCCAAGGCGCTGGACGTGATGCCGCCGCACCACTGGCTGCGCTTCGGTTTTCGCCCCGACCACGTGACGCGCTACTTCGAGGCCATCGCCTCGGTCGGGCTCGACCTGGTGGCGCACGTCTACCCGGCGTGGACGCGCGCGTCGTACTCGTCGGCCACGCTGGCGGAGCTGGCCCGCCTGCCCGCCGTCGCCGCCTTCAAGGTGGGGCAGCGCGACATGAACAAGTACGCCGCCGACATCGCCGCCATCCGCCAGGCCGATGCGAGCAAGGCGATCCTCACCTGCCACGACGAGTACCTGCTGGCGTCGATGGTGCAAGGCGTGGACGGCGCGCTGGTGGGCTTTGCGACCTTCATCCCGAGCCTGATCAACGACCTGTGGGAAGCCGTGAAGGCCGGCGACCTGAAGCGGGCCGTCGCGGTGCAGGCCGTCATCACGCCGCTGAAGGATGCCGTCTACGGCGGCGGCGAACCGACCGGCGAGGCGCATGCGCGCATGAAGATGGGGATGTACCTGGCCGGCGTGCTCGACTCGCCGACCGTGCGCCCGCCCACCGAGGCGCCGAACGATGCCGAGATGGCCGCGCTGCGTGCAGCGGTCGCCCAGGCCGGCCTGCTCAAGCGCTGAGGAGACCGACATGAACCGCCAACACTTCCTCCTTTGCGCCGCTGCCGCCGCACTGCTCGGCCTGGGAGCCGGCGCCCGCGCCGAACCCTGGCCCGCCAAGCCGATCACGATGGTCATCCCCTTCCCGCCCGGCGGCACGCTCGACGTGGTGGGCCGTCTTCTGGCCCAGAAACTCGGCCAGCAACTCGGCCAGACGGTGATCGTCGACAACCGCGCGGGCGGTGCCGGCACCATCGGCGCCTCGGCGGTRGCCCGCGCACCGGGCGACGGCTACACGCTGCTGTTCAGCGCGTCGACCTTCACCACCACGCCGATGACGCAGAAGACCGCGGCCTACGACGTGGTCAAGGATTTTGCGCCGGTGGCGCTGGTGGCCAAGGCGCCGCTGGCGATCGCCGTCAACAAGAACCTGCCGTTCAACGACGTCAAGGGCCTGCTGACCTACGCACGCGCCCACCCGGGCAAGCTGACCTTCGCGATCGGCTCGACCGGGTCGGCCGGGCACCTGAGCACCGAGATGCTGCGCCGCGCCGGCCAGATGGAATACCTCATCGTGCCCTACAAGGGGTCCGCACCGGCCTACCAGGACC
>NZ_JBFUFP010001333.1:0-1287 GCF_056403375.1 Rhizobacter sp. P2_H2 | reverse complement strand
CGCCAAGGAATACGCGATCCTCGTCTCCGACGACGGCGACACCTGGTACCAGCTGCGCTACGTGGCCGACGGCAAGGGCGGCACCGAAGAGTTCTACAACCTGAACGCCAATGTGCGCTACGTGCGCATCAACGGCGTCAAGCGCGCCACCGGCTACGGCTACTCGATCATCGAGGCGAGCTTCAAGTCGCCGGGCAGCGACAACACGCTCGGCTCCACCGTCGCGACCTCCGTGATCCCGCACCCGGCCGACGGCAGCAACCTGATCCCGCCGGCGGCCCCGCAGGCGCCGATCGACACCATCCAGTTCTCGCTGCCGGACGGCACGCTGGTGACCCGCGTCGGCTTCGTCGGCCGCTCGCGTCATGCACGCGAGCGCGGCGAGGACTGGAACGAGGCCGGCTACGGCGCGAACGAGACCGTCGATGCCGCCGGAAAACCGGTGGACAAGGGGCCCGGCGCGCACCTGAACTTCGTGGCCAACTACTTTGCCTTCCGCACCTGGGGTGTCGAGTTCATCGACAACAGCAAGGTCACCGGCGTCACCAAGCCCAAGGTGATCGTCAACGAGTACTTCCAGCAACCGCAGTACGGCGGCGGTCATTCCTTCGTTCGCGGGTTCGACAACCCCAACACCACCGGCTTCGGCTGGATGAGCCCGGGCGACCTGCTGGACGACAACACCTACACGCTGGGCGGCCAGGGCATCGCCGCGTGCCCCGTGGTGCCCAAGCCGCCGCAGAACGCGCTGGCCAAGCCGACGAGCGGCTACAACAACATCATCGGTGCGAACGATGGCTGCAGCGTGGTGTTCGACTCGTTCCCCGGCCATGCTGCGCTCTCGACCGACGCCAACGGCGTGCTGGCCCGCAGCGCCGACGTGCCCGGCGCCACCCAGTTCTACGACTACGCAGTGAGCTTCGACCCGGCCACCGACAAGGTGACCACCGCCACCCCGGTCGCCGGCAAGACCGTCGCGGCACGCTCGTTGAAGACGGGCGACGTGGTCGAGTTCTCGCCGTCGTTCTTCTCGACCGTCGCGATCATGAGGGGGCTCGGCACCACCGACGGCCATCGCTACTACACCAACGAGCTGAGCTACGTGGTGGGCGCCGGCCTGCGCCCCTACTACGGTGCGCAGCCGCGCCTGAACAACACGCCGCTGCCGTCGGCGACGTTGCAGGGGGGCCTCGGTTCGGTCTCCTACGACTACGCCGACAACTCGACCTTCGTGTTCCAGCAGCCGTACAACAACATCGGCATGCAGAACATGCAGCGCTTCGTGGA
>NZ_JBFUFP010001332.1:0-1288 GCF_056403375.1 Rhizobacter sp. P2_H2 | reverse complement strand
ATGCAGGCCTCGCTGCCGCCGACCACCGCGAGCGATCTGCTGAAGCCGCCGATCGCGCTGCAACCGCTGCCCGGCTGGCGCTTGTTGCAGGCCTGGTCGGTGTCGTAGAAGTACGGGCAGCGGGTGCGCTGCAGCAGGTTGCCGGCGGTGGTGGCGCGGTTGCGGAGCTGGCCCGAGGCACCCGACAGCAAGGCGCGCGACAGCACGCCGTAGTCGCGGCGCACGCGTTCGTCGGTGGCCAGCGCCGTGTTGCGCACCAGCGCGCCGATGCGCAGGCCGCCGTCGGTGGTCGGCTCGATCTTGTCCAGGCCCAGGCCGTTCACGTCGACCAGGTGCACCGGCGACTCGATCTGCAATTTCATCAGGTCGAGCAGGTTGGTGCCGCCGGCAATGAACTTCGCGCCGGGGTGGCGTTCGACGGCGGCCGCCGCCTCGGCCGGCGCGGTGGCGCGCTCATAGGTGAAGGGGTTCATGTGCGCACCCCCGCGACCTCGGAGATCGCCTCGACGATGTTGGAGTACGCGCCGCACCGGCAAATATTGCCGCTCATCCGTTCGCGCAACTCCTCGGCCGACAACAGCGGCCGCTCGGACAGGCTGGCACTCACGTGGCTCGGCACGCCGCGGCGCAGCTCGTCGAGTGCGCCGACCGCCGAGCAGATCTGTCCGGGCGTGCAGTAGCCGCATTGGTAGCCGTCGTGCTTGATGAAGGCGGCCTGCAGCGGATGCAGCTGGGTGGGCGTGCCCAGCCCCTCGATCGTGGTGACCTTGGCGCCCTGGTGCATGACCGCCAGCGTCAGGCACGAGTTGATGCGCTCGCCGTCGACCAGCACGGTGCAGGCGCCGCACTGGCCGTGATCGCATCCCTTCTTGGTGCCGGTCAGGTGCAGATGCTCGCGCAGCGTGTCGAGCAGGCTGGTGCGGTTGTCGAGCGCCAGCGTGTGTGGCGTGCCGTTGACCTCGAGCGTGACGCTCGAACTCGGCACCGAGGTGGCGGGGTTCGCCTGCGGCGCGGGTGCATCGGCGGCTGGCGCGCCGTGGACCGGCGCGCTGACCGCGGCCGCCGACGCGGCGCCCACGATCAGCACGTCGCGGCGTGAAATTGCGATCTCGTCAGAACTGCCCATCTCGTGGCCTCCTGCTGCGGTGGGTGGGGGTCGTTCGGAGATGCGGGCAAGCGGGATGCCCGGTGCGAGATCCAGACTTTGATGCACCGTGCTCCCGATCCGGACTACAAAGCCTGGCGGCGGTCGTCGCCGCGCCACCTTCGGGAGAGCCTCATGAAGCAT
>NZ_JBFUFP010001331.1:0-1288 GCF_056403375.1 Rhizobacter sp. P2_H2 | reverse complement strand
AACCTGGCCTGCTACGAAGAGCTGGTCGAGGCCGAGGACGGCAACTACGCCTGGCCGCAGTTCGACGAGAACACCGCGTCGAGCATCTGCTACACCTCGGGCACCACCGGCCACCCGAAGGGCGCCGTGTACAGCCACCGCTCGACGCTGCTGCACGCCTTCGCGGCGGCGCTGCCCGATTCGATGGCCTGCTCGGCCGCCGACGTGATCCTGCCGGTCGTGCCGATGTTCCACGTCAACGCCTGGGGCCTGCCGTATGCCGGCGCGCTGGTCGGCGCCAAGCTGGTGCTGCCGGGGCCGCACCTCGACGGCAAGTCGCTGTACGAGCTGTTCGAGACGGAACGCGTCACCTTCAGCGCCGGCGTGCCGACGGTGTGGCTCGGGCTGCTGAACTACGTGAAGCAGAACGGCCTGAAGTTCAGCAGCTTCCGCCGCACCGTGATCGGCGGCTCGGCCTGCCCGCCGTCGATGATGCGGGCGCTGGAAGAGGAGCACCATGTCGAGGTGATCCACGCCTGGGGCATGACCGAGATGTCGCCGCTGGGCACGCTGTCGAAGCTGAAGGCGAAGCACGTGGGCCTCGATGACGCGGCGCGCCACAAGCTGCTGGAAACCCAGGGCCGCGTGGTCTATGGCGTTGACATGCTGATCGTCGACGACGACCGGCGCCCGCTGCCCTGGRACGGCACCGCATCGGGCAACCTGCTGGTGCGCGGGCCGTGGGTGATCCAGAGCTACTTCGGGCAGAAGGAGTCTCCGCTGGTCGAGGTCGACGGCCAATCGTGGTTCCCGACCGGCGATGTCGCGACGATCAACCCTGACGGCTTCATGCAGATCACCGACCGCAGCAAGGACGTGATCAAGTCCGGCGGCGAGTGGATCAGCTCGATCGAGCTGGAGAACATCGCGATGGGCCACCCGGGCGTGCACGAGGCGGCGGTGATCGCCTGCGCCCACCCGAAGTGGGACGAGCGGCCGCTGCTGGTGGTGGTGCGCAAGCCGGGCGTCGCGCTGGAAGCCCGCGAGCTGCTCGGCTGGTTCGAGGGGCGCATCGCGAAATGGCAGATCCCGGACGACGTCGCTTTCGTCGACGAGATCCCGCACACGGCCACCGGCAAGATGCTGAAGCTCAAGCTGCGGGATCAGTTCAAGGCCTACAAGCTGCCGACTGCCTGAATTGGTGAAGGCGCGGGCGGGGAGTCTGGGGCTCGCCGTCGCAGCGGTCTTCGCCCCTGGCGGGGCGAAGACTCCCCTGCGCTGACTGGTTTCATGGCCCGTCGCCCAAACT
>NZ_JBFUFP010001330.1:0-1290 GCF_056403375.1 Rhizobacter sp. P2_H2 | reverse complement strand
AGACCAACCTGGGCATGGGGCTGTCCTCAGCGGACGCAATGCCGGCAACCCAATCTCCGACAGCAGCTCGTTGCCGAATGTTGGGCTTGCAAGTCGCCAGAGTACAGGTCCCGCCGAACGGGTTCGGCGCGAATCCGTAGTCGCGTGCAACCACGTAGGAAAACAATCCCATTGACTGATTAACAGGAATAGCTCTTGGTTTGCCGAGGCGGAGTTGCACTTCCGTCAGGACGCTCCCGGTTGTTGATCAATCCTTCGATTGCATCCTTCACCCGATCGCCCTGCCACCCCACAACAGCATCAGCGAGTCGATCCAATGCCTCAGGCATGTCGCACTCGGACTCACCATGGTCCCAGACACCGACGATGCGTTTGCCCAGGCGCTCTGCGCATTCGATTTCCCATTGAACCCACTTGCTGTCTCGAGTTTCAGGCGAAATGAGAACAACGAAGACCGATGCCCAGKCGATACGAGGCATCAAGATCGCCGACTTTATGTATTGCTCATTGGACGCGTCGTTGGGCTTGTCGCTGTTGATCGAGCCATCGCGGACCTCCATGCCCGAAGCGCTCAACAGGTCCTTAAGAGGTTTAAGCCGATGATCATCCTCATGGATGTGGCTGACAAAGATGTGCCTGCGTAGCGGTTCTGTCATGCGCCAGCCCTCCCGAACACTCTTTGTAGCATCGACGTGGATGTCCAACTACCCCAATAGTGATGATGCGGCGGTGCATGTCGAGCAGCCAGCGGTCCGCCACTGGCCTTCTCGACCTCAGCGCGACAGCAGCTCGATGTAAGCCCGGTAGCTGAAGCTGCGGTTCTTCTTCTGCCCGGTCAGCTCGGTCACGATGCCCGACTCTTCCAGCAGCTTCACCGCCGCCGTCGCCGTCGGGAACGTGGTGTCCAGCTTCTGCCGCACCTGCTCGATCGTGAAGCGCGGCATCACCGGCAACAGCTCGAACAGCCGCAGGCTCACGGCACCGATCCGCGGCACCGCCAGCAGGCGCCGACGATCCGCGGCCACCAGGCTGGCAATCGCGACGATGCCGCGCTCGGCTTCGCTGGCGGCGGCCTCCACGGCCTGCAGGAAGAAGCCCGTCCACCCCTCCCAGTCGCCGTCGGTGCGCACGGCCGACAGGCGCCGGTAGTACTCGCGCTGGTGCTGCTTCAGGTAGCCGCTGAGGTACATCAGCGGCTCGGGCAGCAGCCCCCACTGCTCCACCAGCGCCGCGATCAACAGGCGGCCGATGCGGCCGTTGCCGTCGAGGAACGGATGGATGGTCTCGAAC
>NZ_JBFUFP010001329.1:0-1290 GCF_056403375.1 Rhizobacter sp. P2_H2 | reverse complement strand
GCTTCGCCCTGCTCGGCTGACGCCGAGTACGTGCTCAGCAGAGAGGATCTGGTGGGCAGGCGCGGCCGTCTGCCTGCCCAGGCAGCCAAGCGAAAGACGGGTCGCTGGTACCTCACGCCGCCGCGGCGATGGTCTCACGCCGCGGCAACCGTGTGAACGCCAGCGCCGACAGGAAGGCCCCGATGCCCAGCGCGAACGCGCCGATGAAGAGCCACGCATAGCTGGACCACGCGTCGTAGATCAGCCCACCCAGCACCGGCCCCAGCGCCATGCCGAGGCTGCTGGCCATCGTGATGCTGCCGATCACCGTGCCCATCATGCGCAGCGGGAAATTCTCGCGCGCCAGCACGGCGAACAGCGGCATCACGCCCGCATAGGTGAAGCCGAACAGCGCAGCGACGGTGTAGAAGCTCCCCAGCTCGCGCGCGGACACGTAGCCCAGCACCACGATCGCCTGGGCGAGCAGCGCCAGCACCAGCACGCGCGCGGCTCCGAAGCGGTCGCCCAGCAGCCCGAACACGAGGCGCCCACCCAGGCCCGCGAGCCCTTCCAGGCTGTAGATCGACACCGCCGCCATCAGCGGGATGCCGCAGGTGACGGCGTAGCTCACCGTGTGGAAGATCGGCCCCGAGTGGGTGGCGCAGCTCAGGAAGCTCGTCAGCACCAGGATCAGGAACGGCGCGGAGCGCATGGCCTGCCCGACGGATGTGGCCGGCTGCTGCGCCGCGCCCGGTGCTGCTGCGGCCGGCGCTTGGGCGAGCGCCGGCGGGCGGCGCACCAGCAACGCCACGGGCAGCATGATGGCCGCGGCCAGGGCCGCGATGACCTGCAGCGCGGTTCGCCAGTCGTGGCCCTGCACCAGCCACGCGGCCAGCGGCGACATCGTCATCGGCGCCATCCCCATGCCGGCCGACACCAGTGACACCGCCAGGCTGCGCCGCGTGTCGAACCACCCGGTGACGCACGCCATCATCGGCGCGAAGATCGCCGCCGCGCTGAAGCCAACGACCGCGCCGAACGACAGCTGGAACGCGAGGAGCGATGTCGCCAGGCTGGACAGCGCGAGCCCGGTGCTGAGCAGCACGGAACCGGCCAGCACCACGATGCGCGGGCCCACGCGGTCGCAGAGCCAGCCCCAGGCGATGCTGCCGAGCGCGAGCGCCCCGAAGGCCAGCGTCATCGCGGTGGAGATCCCGGTGGTGGACCACCCTGTGTCCTGTGCGATCGGCCGCAGGAACACCGGCAGCGAGAACAGCCCGCCGATTGCCACGCAGCCGAGCACGCCACCGG
>NZ_JBFUFP010001328.1:0-1291 GCF_056403375.1 Rhizobacter sp. P2_H2 | reverse complement strand
GCTGAAGGTGGTGCCATCGCTCGCCTGAGCCATCTGGCATCCTGTGGTCACCATCTTCATTCCCTATGGCGGCCTCCGCATTCGCTGCACATTCGGAGCCGCCAATGGCCGGGTTTCCGCCGCATCCCGCCGGCGGACGGTACCTGGACAAGGGAATGAAGAAGGAATCGATCGAAGAAACGGCTCGACTGATCGAGCTGCGCGATGCCTGCGCGCAATGCAGCGACGAAGCGCAGTTCGCCGCGATGGCGCGCCGGCAGCTGCAGCCACTGCTGCCGCATGGCTCGCTGATCGCGGCCATCGTGCGCATCTCACCGGCGCAGCTGCGCCTGGTTCATGCCATTGCGTTGAACCACCCGGCCGAAGTGCTGGCACGGATGCCGCGCGAGCTCGACCTGGCCGATCGGCCGGCGCTGAAGCGCTGGCTCGATTCGGGCGAGCCACAGATCCTGGCCCTGCCCGGCGATGCCGGGCGGATGTCGGCGCGCGAGCAGTGTGCGCTCGAAGCACTGGGCCTGCGCCGGGTCGCATTGCACGGCCGGATCGACCTCGGCGGCATCGTCGGCAGCTGCTTCTGCTTCGGCAACCTGGGTGACGCGGTGAGCCCGCCGCAGGCGCTGGACCGGCTGCGCCTGGTGATCCCGCCCTTGCACGAGGCCTTGATGCGCGCCTGGCGCCGCGAGCGCCCGATGCCGCGCCGCCCTCCTGCCGTGGACGACTGATCAGCGTTGGTCAGCGAAGACGCTCCAGCGCATTCGCCAGCTGCTGCACCGTGCGGTCGACATGGGCCAGTTTGTCGAGCCCGAACAGCCCGATGCGCCAGCTGCGGAAATCCGCCGGTTCGTCGCACTGAAGCGGCACGCCGGCGGCGGTCTGCAGCCCGAGCCCGGCGAACTTGCGGGCCGACTGGATCTCGGGGTCGTCGGTGAAGCTGACGACCACGCCGGGCGACTCGAAGCCGGCGGCAGCGACGCTCTTGAAGCCCTTCTGCGCCAGCAGCGTGCGCACCTTGGTGCCGAGCTGCTGCTGCGCATGGCGCGCCGCCTCGAAGCCGAAGCGCTCGGTCTCCTGCATGACCTCCCAGGTCTTCGTCAGCGCATCGGTGGGCATCGTCGTGTGGTAGCCGAACGCGCCGGCCTCGTAGGTCTCGGCGATCTGCAGCCACTTGCGCAAGTCGCAGGCGAAGCTGGTGCTCTGCGTCTTCGCCATGCGGTCGCGCGCCGCGGCGCTCAGCATCACGAAGGCGCTGCCGGGCGAGCCGCTCCAGCCCTTCTGCGGCGCGCTGATCAGG
>NZ_JBFUFP010001327.1:0-1295 GCF_056403375.1 Rhizobacter sp. P2_H2 | reverse complement strand
GCCCCGGCGTGTCCAGCACCACCAGGCCGCGCTGCAGCAGCGGGTGCGGGTAGTTGATCATCGCGTGGCGCCAGGCCGGCACCTCGACCTCGCCGGCATCGTTCGTCGGCGGGTTGTCCTCGGCGTTGTCGTCGCTCCAGAAGCCGAGCGCACGCGCATCGTCGACCGACACCCACTGCGTGCGCATCACCTCGCGCAAGGCCTCGGTCAACTGGTCGGGCGAGTGGATGTCGAGCGGGATGTGGCCCCAGGCCTTCGGCTGGCCGCGCAATTCGGCGAGCGACAGGCCTTCGAGGCGGGTCGCGATCGGCAGCAGCGCGAGCGCCGGCGCCTCGCCGGCCTCGTAGCCCAGTTCCACCGGGCACATCGTGGTGCGCCCCGGCGTGGCCGGCAGCACGCGGCGGCCGGTGTCGGAGAAGAAGATCGCGTTGATCAGCTCGGATTTGCCGCGCGAGAACTCGGCGACGAAGGCCACCACGAGCTTCTCGCCCACCAGGTTGCGACGCAGCGCGTCCAGCGCTTCGCTGGCTGCGGGGTCGGCCAGGTCGTTGTCGGTCAGGAAGCGCCCGAATTCATCGAGCCGTTTCCCGATCGACTGTCGCCACTGGCCCAGCTCGTCGACGCTGCTAGCAAAGGAAGTTGACATGGAGGTGCGGGCGCAGGAAAGAGGCGCGGCGCATATTCATGGTAGCGCAAGGCTGTCGGGCACCCTCCCCTCGAAACATCTCGACACCCGCCACCCGCGCGAAGTGTCGATTCCTTGGGGATTGAGGCCGGGCCTTGGCGTTGACAGCTCAGCGTTGACAGTGCGGGCAGAAGAAGGTCGACCGCTGGCCCTGCACGATGCGGCGGATCGGCGTTGCGCAGACGGTGCACGGCTCGCCCTCGCGGCCGTAGACGCCGGCGTGCTGCTGGAACGCGCCGGCCATGCCGTGCGCATCGCGGAAGTCGCGCAGCGTCGAGCCGCCCAAGGCGAGCGCGCGGGCCAGCGTCTCGCGCACCGCGGCGGCCAGCCGCTCGGCACGCGGGCGGCTCAGCCGGTCGCTGCGCAGCCGCGGGTTGATGCCGGCGGCGAACAGCGCCTCGCACGCATAGATGTTGCCGGCACCGACGACGATGTCGCCGCCGAGCARCGCCTGCTTGATCGCGACGCGCCGCCGCTGCAGCGCCGCATGCAGGTAGGTGCCGGTGAAGGCCKGATCGAAGGGCTCGAGCCCGAGGCCGGCGATCAGCTTGCCGGCCGCCCCGCCGTCGAGCGCCTCGGACCACACCACCGCCCCGAAGCGCCGTGGATC
>NZ_JBFUFP010001326.1:0-1295 GCF_056403375.1 Rhizobacter sp. P2_H2 | reverse complement strand
TCATAGAAGGGTGCAGCTCGTRACATGCGCCTCGACGCAGTGACTTTCGCCACCATGCCCACCCTCGACTACCGCACCGCCTTCGACCTCGCCCCCGTCGGCTTGGTGCTGTCGCGCAACCGGCTGATGGTCGACTGCAACCAGCAGGTGCTCGCGATGTTCGGTGCGGCGCGCGATCAGCTGGTCGGGCAGTCGTTCGAGATGCTGTACCCGACGCACGAGGAGTTCGAGCGCACCGGCGAGCGCATCGTCGCCGCGCTCGATGCGAACGGCTGGTACGCCGACGAGCGCGTGATGAAGCGCGTCGACGGCCCGCAGCGCGGCGAGCTGTTCTGGTGCCATGTGTCGGGCCGCGCGCTCGACCCGGCGCAACCGCATGCGGCCGGCATCTGGAGCTTCGAGGACCTGTCGTCGCGCCGCCGCCTGAAGGCCGAGCTGACGGCCCGCGAGCGCGAGATCGCCGCGCTGCTGATCGAGGGGCTCACCAGCAAGCTGATCGGCAAGCGGCTGGGCATCAGCCCGCGCACCGTCGATGTGTACCGCGCGCGGCTGATGCGCAAGTACGGCGCGGCAACGACGCCAGAGCTGATCTACAAGCTGCTGGCGGCGTGACGCCCGCGCGGTGACACGCCGCCCCTCCCTCAGTTGCCGAGGATCACCTTGAAGATCTTCTCGTCGCTGTTGTTGGCGGTGCTGTCCTTGTCGCCGTTGTTGGTGGTGCTCATCCACAGGTTGCCGTCGACCGAGGGCTCCACCGTACGGATGCGGCCGTAGGTGCCGCGGAAGAGTTCCTGCACGTTGGTCAGGCTGTCGCCGCTGATGACTTCGCGGTACACGCGGGTGCCGCGCTGGCAGGCCACGTACAGCACGCCGCGCACGATCGCGATGCCGCTGCACGAGCCGTCGGCCGTCGGGTAGGTGTGCCTGGGCGCGATGTAGCCCGAGGTGGCGCAGCCGCTGCCGCTGCGCGACAAGGTGCCCTCGCAGTCGGGCCAGCCGTAGTTGCCGCCCTTCTGGATCAGGTTGGTCTCGTCCATCGTGCTGTCGCCGAACTCCTGCTCCCACAGCCGGCCCTGCGCATCGAAGGCCAGGCCCTGCGGGTTGCGGTGGCCGTAGCTCCACACGTAGTTGCCGAACGGGTTGTCGGTGGGCCGCGTGCCGTCCGGGTTCAGGCGCAGCACCTTGCCGTTCAGGCCGCTGGTGTTCTGCGCGTTGGCGCCGTTCTGCGCATCGCCGGTGGCCACGTAGAGCTTGCCGTCGGGCCCGAAGCGCAGGCGGCCGCCGTTGTGGTACTT
>NZ_JBFUFP010001325.1:0-1298 GCF_056403375.1 Rhizobacter sp. P2_H2 | reverse complement strand
ACCTTGAACTGCTTGATGAAATCGACCGTCGCCTCGCCGACGATGCYGCGGTCGCGCGAGCGCACCACGCCGCCGGCCACGATGACCTCGCAGTCCGGGTTGTCCGACAGGATCGCCGCAACGTTCAGGTTGTTCGTGATCACGCGCAGCCCCTTGTGCCGCATCAGCTCGCGCGCGATCGCCTCGGTGGTGGTGCCGATGTTCAGGATCAGCGAGCAGCCCTCGGGCACGCCCTGCGCCACGCTGCGCGCGATGCGCTGCTTGGCCTGCTCGTTGAGCTGCTGGCGCTGCCGGTACGCGATGTTCTCGGTGGTGGAGCTCGGCAGCCGCACGCCGCCATGGAAGCGCGCCAGCAGCCCGGCATCGGACAGCAGCTTCACGTCGCGCCGCACCGTCTGCAGCGTGACGCCGAACTGCTCCGACAGCGCCTCCACCGTGGCCGTGCCGCGCGCGCGCACCTCGTCGAGCAGCAGCGATTGGCGCGGGTTCGGGGTCATGGCGGCGGAGGGTACCGAATGGCCAAGCGAAAGCAGATGCTGGATTTCCTGGGTTGCGCAGCTTTCGTTTTTCGCATAAAACGAAAAAAGAAGATCAGAAACGAACGTAATCGAACATAGCACCGAACAACAACGCGAACCTCGCCAACGGCGGGGTGTCGATGGGCCAGGAGACAGCTTCTTGAATCAACCTTTGCCGGGTGAAGTGGACGTGCTCGTCGTGGGCGGCGGCATCAATGGCGCCGGCATCGCCCGCGACCTGGCAGGCCGTGGCGTGCACGTGCTGGTATGCGAGAAGGACGACCTCGCGCAGCACACCTCGTCGGCCTCGACCAAGCTGATCCACGGCGGCCTGCGCTACCTGGAGTACTACGAGTTCTCGCTGGTGCGCAAGGCGCTGGCCGAGCGCGAGGTGCTGCTGAAGGGCGCGCCGCACATCATGTGGCCGCTGCGCTTCGTGATGCCGCACGACGCCAGCATGCGGCCGGTGTGGATGATCCGCGCCGGGCTGTTCCTGTACGACCACCTGGCCAAGCGCGAGGTGCTGGCCGGCTCGCGCACGGTGTCGCTGCGCGAGCACCCGGCCGGCGCACCGCTGAAGCCGCAGTACACGCGCGGCTTCGTCTACTCCGACGGCTGGGTCGACGATGCGCGGTTGGTGGTGCTGAACGCCCGCGACGCGGCCGACCGCGGCGCGACGGTGCTGACGCGCTGGCGCTGCACCGATGCGCAGCGCGGCGACAGCACCTGGCGCGTCACGCTGCAGGCGGACGACGGCCGCACCCACACGCTGAATGCACG
>NZ_JBFUFP010001324.1:0-1301 GCF_056403375.1 Rhizobacter sp. P2_H2 | reverse complement strand
GCTGTTGGCCGCGGTGTAGGTCCAGGTGCCGTCGGTGGCGAGTGCGAAGGTGCCGTAGGTGCCAGCGGTGGCTGTCTGAGCCTGGAACACAGCTTCGCCGTTGTCGACATCGGCGACAGACAACGTGCCACCGGTGGTCAGGTTGCCGGAAGCGTTGACAGCCGTGTCTTCGGTGACCGAGCCCGAGGTGGCGCCGGAGATGACAGCGGTGTCGTTCGTGCCCTGGATGGTGACGGTGACCGACGAGCTGGTCCCGTCCGCGCTCTTGACCGAGAAGGTTTCGGTCAGCGATTGATCAGCGCGCAGCGCCTGGACCGTGGCGTTGTTGTTGGCCGCTGCGTAGGTCCAGGTGCCGTCGGTGGCGAGCGTGAAGGTGCCGTAGGTGCCCGCGGTGGCAGGCTGAGCCTGGAACACGGCCTGGCCGTTGTCGATGTCGGCGACAGACAGCGTGCCGCCGGTGGTCAGATTGCCGGAGGCGTTGACGGCGGTGTCTTCCGTGATGGAACCGGACGTGGCACCACTGATCACGGCGACATCGTTCGTGCCGTGGATGGTGACGGTGACGCTCGAAGAAGTGCCATCAGCGCTCTTGACCGAGAAGGTTTCGGTCAGCGATTGATCGGCGCGAAGCGCCTGAACGGCGGTGTTGCCGTTGGCCGCGGTGTAGGTCCAGGTGCCGTCGGTGGCGAGTGCGAAGGTGCCGTAGGTGCCGGCAGTGGCCGTCTGAGCCTGGAACACGGCTTGGCCGTTGTCGATGTCGGCGACGGACAGGGTGCCGCCGGTCGTCAGGTTGCCGGCGCCATTGACCGCGGTGTCTTCCGTGACAGCACCCGAGGTGGCGCCGCTGATCACGGCCACATCATTCGTGCCGTGGATGGTGACGGTGACGCTCGACGAGGTGCCATCGGCGCTCTTGACGGAGAAGGTCTCCGTCAGTGACTGGTCGGCGCGCAACGCCTGGATCGTGGCGTTGCTGTTTGCGGCTGCATAAGTCCAGGTGCCGTCGGCGGCGAGCGCGAAGGTGCC
The DNA here is from genome assembly GCF_056403375.1 of Rhizobacter sp. P2_H2. Lineage (NCBI taxonomy): Bacteria > Pseudomonadati > Pseudomonadota > Betaproteobacteria > Burkholderiales > Sphaerotilaceae > Rhizobacter > Rhizobacter sp. P2_H2. Next base: position 275 of record NZ_JBFUFP010001324.1, on the reverse strand, counting down.
GTAGGTGCCCACGGTGGCCGGTTGAGCCTGGAACACCGCCTGGCCGTTGTCGACATCGGCGATGGACAGGGTGCCGCCGGTGGTCAGGTTGCCGGAGGCGTTGACGGCGGTGTCTTCGGTGACGGAGCCGGTATTGACACCGGAGATCACCGCGACGTCGTTGGTGCCCTGGATGGTGACGGTGACGCTCGACGAGGTCCCGTCGGCGCTCTTGACGGAGAAGGTCTCGGTCAGAGATTGATCAGCGCGCAGCGCCTGAACCGTGGCGTTGTTGT
>NZ_JBFUFP010001323.1:0-1305 GCF_056403375.1 Rhizobacter sp. P2_H2 | reverse complement strand
CGCCTGGCCGAGGTGCGCTTCGGCGGCGGCGCGGTCGCGCTCGGAGTGGTAGTCGCACAGCAGCCAGTGGGCCAGCACCAGCGAATCCGGGTCGGCCGCGGCGCCGGCCTGGTCCAGCTCGGCCAGCGCCTGCTCGGCCAGCTTGCGGCCCTGCTCGGGGTCGCTGCGCATCGCGGCGCGGCTGCGCTCAAGCATCGCGCGCGCCGGCGTGTCGGGCACGGCCGCCTGCGCCTGCACGGGCAGCAGGCTCGTCAGCACGACCAGCAGGCAGATCAGCGAACGCGACGGCAGCATGGATTCCGGAAGAGTCAGGTCGACAGTGTGCGCAGCGGCGACAGCGGCAGATTGTCGCCTGCACACCGGCCCGCGCCGAGCGGGCGCAGGCAGAAAGCCTCGAAAATGCCCGCCGCCGGTTCGCTAGCGCACGGACGGCGCCTCCGCCACCGGCCAGCATGCCCCACAGGCCGGGTGCGCCGTGCCGGGCCGCCCACGCTGCAGGAGTCTCCCATCGCCGCCGCCACTCTCGTCCCGTCGCTCCCCCCGCTGGTCAGCCTGTCCAGCGGAACCCGCAGCGAGTTCGGCACGCGCCCGACCGTGTCGACCCATGCGCTCGCCGACTCCGGCCTGTTCTCCGACGAGGCACTGTGCGAGTTGCTCGACCGCTTTCCGCGCCAGCAGCTGCATGCACTGACGATGGGCAGCGACCCGGCCCGCCCCGACCAGAACCGGCCGGTCCGCCACGAGGAACTCGATGGCGCCGACCTGCTGCGCGCGGTGCAACAGGGCTGCCTGTGGCTCAACCTGACGCGCGTCGACCGGGCCGATGCCCGCTTCCGCACGCTGATCGACCGGCTCTATGAGGAGCTCGCCGACGGGATCCCGGGCTTCCGCCCCGACGCGAGCCACGGCAACCTGCTGATCTCGTCGCCCCGCGCGATGGTGTACTACCACGTCGACGGCCCGGCCTCGGTGCTGTGGCACGTCCGCGGCCGCAAGCGCGTGTGGGTGTACCCGCCGCTCGATCCGCACTTCGTGCCGCGCGAGGCGATGGAGGACATCTTCGCCGGTGCGCGCCACGAATACCTGCCGTTCGACCCGGCGTTCGATGTCGCGGCGACGCGCTGCGAACTCGAGCCCGGCCAGTGGATCTCCTGGGCCCAGAACGCGCCGCACCGGATCTCCAACCTCGAGGGGATCAACGTCTCGCTGTCCACCGAGCATTTCACGCCGCAGACCCGGCGGCGCGCGCGCGTCCAGGCCGCCAACCGCTTCATGCGCCTGCGCTTCGGCTGGACCGGCCTCTCC
>NZ_JBFUFP010001322.1:0-1305 GCF_056403375.1 Rhizobacter sp. P2_H2 | reverse complement strand
GCCGAGGAACACGAAGAACAGGGTGTACATCCAGCCGAGCGTGGAGACCTTCCAGTCGCAGGTGGTGGTGAACAATTCGGCGAAGAAGCCGACCTCAGGACCGCACTTGATGGCTTCCTTGATGCCCAGCGCCCTCGACAATGGCAACCAGAACACCGAGAAGCCATAGGCCATGCCGATGCAGAGGTGGATGGCCAGGGCGGCCGGTGGGACGAGCCAACGATTGAAGCCAGGGCCTGCGATGGTGCGCTCTTTGTCGAGCAGACCAGCGGCAGGGGCTGGCGCGGATGCTGTCGAATCCGCCGTGGTTGTGGACATTCTTGCTCCCGGGTTTGTGAGTATCGGTATTCAAGGTCCCGCCGGGCTCGCACGGGGCTTGATGCTGCAGTGACACGCAGGCTCCGACTGTAGGCAGGGGCCGGCGTGGCGGCAATATGATGCCGCGGACATAGGCCTGTGAACAAGCAATCGCTTACATGGGCAGGAAAACGATAAGGCCGTAATTCGTGAACAAATTCACCATCAAGCCGCAGTGGACGGTGAGCCGCGAGGGCAGCGGCACGCTGATGCCGCGGCTCATCGAACTGCTGCGCCTCGTGCAGCAGCACGGCAGCCTGGCGCGTGCCTGCGAGGTGAGCGGCTTGTCGTACCGCCATGCATGGCAGATGGTGCGGCAGGGCCATGAGCTGTTCGGTGCGCCGCTGCTGCGCATGTCGCCCGGGCGCAACTCGACGCTGGCGCCGCTGGGCGAGAAGCTGGTGTGGGCCGACCACCGCATCGCGGCGCGGCTGACGCCGCTGTTCGAATCGATCGCCTCGGAACTGGAGGCCGAGATCGCGCAGGCGATGCAGGAGCCGCCGGCGGTGTTGCGGCTGCATGCGAGCCACGGGTTCTCGATCGAGATCCTGCAGCAGCAGTTGCTGGCCGACGGCATGCAGCTCGAATGGAAGTACTGCACCGCGATCGAGGCGGTGTCGGCGGTGTCGAGCTGGCAGTGCGACGTGGCGGGCGTGCACGTGCCGCAGGGCGAGTTCGAAGCGGCGGGCGTGGAGCACTACCGGCCGTGGCTGAGGCCGGGCGAGCAGATGCTGATCGATGTGAGCACGCGGCGGCAGGGCTTGATGCTGCAGAAGGGCAATCCCTTGCGAATCCAGGGCGTGTCCGACCTGGCGCGCGTGGATGTGCGCTTCGTCAGCCGGGATCCGGGGTCGGGCACGCGGCTGCTGCTCGACCTGCTGCTGCAGCAGGCGGGGGTGGACCCGGCGGGGCCGGTCGGCTATGCGCCGTGGGAGCGCACCCATGCGG
>NZ_JBFUFP010001321.1:0-1308 GCF_056403375.1 Rhizobacter sp. P2_H2 | reverse complement strand
AGCAGGCGGCGGCGCAGGAGTTGATCGGGGCTCATGGTGCCAGCTCCAGCGTGACGATCGCCATCGAGCGGGCGGGCAGGGTGATGGTGCGTCCCGCCTGCGCGGCGAGCGGCTGCAACGGCTTCTCCTCTTCCGCGATGCCGGCGTCGAAGAAACGCGCCTCCTTGAGCGTCAGCGCGGCCTGGCCGTCGATGCGCACCGGCTGGGCCTGCGTGCGGGTGTTGAACAGCACGAGCTGGAGCTGCGAGCCCTTCTTCGTCGCATGGGTCCACAGCATCGAGTCGCTGCTCGCCGCTTCGACGAAGGTGCCGTCCAGCTCGCCCAGCAGGCCGAAGCCGTAGTAGGTCGGGCGCGGCACGCCGCCGGTGTCCAGCAGCCCGTGGAAGCCGGTGCCGATGTAGGCGAAGTAGTGGGCCAGGTTCACGCCTTGCTGCGCCATGCGCAGGGCCGATTCGGCGGCCCACATCGCGCCCACCTGGTCGGACAGGAAGCGCGGCCGGTCGGTGCGCCACGACAGGCCGTACTCCGTCACGCCGAAGCGGATGCTTCTGGCGTGGCCGAGCGGGTTGCGCGAGCGGTCCTTCCACAGGGCGGAGAAGCGCGCGATCGAGCGGTCGACGTCGGCCACCGTGGCGAGCGCGGCCTCTTCGGTACCGTCGCCTTCGGTGGGGTAGATGTGCCAGGTGAGCACGTCCACGGCGTCGCCGCACAGCTCGACGAAGCGCTCGAGGAAGAGCGGGGCGCCGGGCTGCGCACCGGAGACGGCGGGGCCGGCGATCAAGGCCTTCGGGTCTTCGCGGCGGATGGCCGCGGCCTGCGCACGGAAGACCTCGCAATAGCGCTGGACCGTCCAGCTCGTGTCGCCCCGCACGGTGCTGAAGAGGTCGGGCTCATTGCCGATCTCCCAGATCCTGACGTTCAGCCCGCGGTCGCGGGCCAGGCGCACGGCACGGGCCGCGTCCTGCGGCGTGTTGGCGGCGGGGCGGTCGGGCCGGCCCTGGAACACGCGTGTCTGCACCAGCAGTTCTCGTTCGCCGGCCACCTGCGACAGCAGCGACTTGAACGCGTCCAGCGTCGGCTCGTCCATGTCGTGCTCGTCGCCGATGTTGCCGCCGGGAAAGCGCAGCGCCGCGGCCGGCACCTTGGCGATCTCGTCGCGGAATTCCGTCACCGACATCCAGTTGCCGAAGTTGAAACCCGACAGCACCTGCCGGTTGACGGCCGGGCCGGCGCGCGACGGATCGATGCGCACCGTGGCGACCTGCGCGTTCGCCCAGGTCGCCACCGTGAGGGCGAAGACGCCGACGC
>NZ_JBFUFP010001320.1:0-1309 GCF_056403375.1 Rhizobacter sp. P2_H2 | reverse complement strand
CTGGTCGATCATCCACAGGTGCACGTCTTCCAGTGACTGGAAGCGCGTGCTCTGCACCGTCTGGAACGGCAGCCCGTGCTTGCGGCAGATGCCGTAGCGGTTGTGCCCGTCGACCAGCATGTCGCCCCACAGCACCAGCGCATCGCGGCAGCCCTCGGCGAGGATGCTGCGCTCCAGCGCGTCGTGTTCGTCCGCGGTCAACGGGTCGATGTAGGCTTTGAGTTCTTCGTTGACGACGAGGTCCATGGGGCGGGTGCGATCGGTGACAAAGGGGGCGCATTGTAGGGAGCGCGACAATCGCCCGATGCTGCTCCGCATCCACCACGCCGCCATCATCTGCTCCGACTACCCGGCCTCGAAGCGCTTCTACACCGAGACGCTCGGCCTCGCGGTGATCGCCGAGCACTTCCGCGCGCAGCGCAACTCGTACAAGCTCGACCTGGCACTGCCCGACGGCTCGCAGGTCGAGCTGTTCTCGTTCGACGGCGCGCCGCCGCGCCCGTCGTACCCCGAGGCGCGCGGCCTGCGCCACCTGGCGTTCGAGGTCGACGACGTGGCGCAGTGCAAGGCCGCGCTCGAGGGCCGGGGCGTCGCGGTGGAAGACATCCGCGTCGACGAGTACACGGGCAGGCGTTTCGTGTTCTTCGCCGATCCGGACGGGCTGCCGCTGGAGCTGTACGAGGCCGCCACCTGAGCGCGCGCGCTGACCCGAGTTGTGCCGCCCGGCCATTTCAGCGACAGTCGCGGATTACCCAATTTCCTTCGGAAGCCACTACCCGTGTCCACCTCCGCCTCCAACGATCGTGCCTTCTTCGGCCACCCCGCCGGCCTCGGCTGGCTCGCCTTCTGCGAACTCTGGGAACGTTTCTCGTACTACGGCATGCAGGCCCTGCTGGTGCTGTACCTCACCAACTACCTGTTCCTGCCCGAGAACATCGGCCACGTCGCCGGCATCGATGCGGTGCGCGGCGCCATCGAGAACGTCACCGGCCTGCGCTCGCCGCAGCAGCTCGCGTCCGCCGTGTTCGGGCTCTACGCGGGCTTCGTCTACCTGACGCCGCTGTTCGGCGGCCTGCTCGCCGACCGCGTGCTCGGCCGCACCAAGACGGTCGTGATCGGCGCGGTGCTGATGGCCACCGGCCACTTCCTGATGGCCTTCGAGGCCAGCTTCTTCTTCGCGCTGCTGTGCCTGCTGATCGGCGTCGGCTGCTTCAAGGGCAACATCGCGGCGCAGGTCGGTGACCTCTACGCGCCCGGCGACAAGCGGCGCGCGAGCGCGTTCCAGATCTTCATGCTGGCGGTGCAGATC
>NZ_JBFUFP010001319.1:0-1311 GCF_056403375.1 Rhizobacter sp. P2_H2 | reverse complement strand
GACAGGGCACGGCCCACGCGCCGCGCTCCAGCGCCTGGTGCAGCGCGCTGGCCGCATCGCGCACGCGCAGCGCGATCGCCGCGATGACCGGTGCCGGGTTCTCGCCTTGCAGCCCGGCGGTCTCGGGTGCATGCGCATTGACGATGACGTTCATGCCGCCCTGGCGGTACAGCAGCACCTCGCGCGAGCGGTGCCGGGCGACCGGGTGGAAGCCCATGGATTCCAGCACCTGCCCGAGCGCCTGCGGCCGGGTGGTGGCGTACTCGATGAACTCGATGCCTTCCATGCCGAGCGGGTTGGCCGGCAGGCCGACGCCTTCGCGTTGTGCGGTGGTGTCCATCGAAAGCTCCTGGTGTCAGGCGGCCGCGGCGGTGCCGATCGCGTGGGCGCCGCCGAGAAACAGCCGCTCGATGTGCGGATCGGCGAGCAGTTCGCCCGCCGGGCGGTGCAGCACCTGGCGGCCGGATTCGAGCGCGATCGCGTCGTCGGCCACTTTGAGGGCGCTCTTCACGTTCTGCTCGACCATCAGCACGGTGGTGCCTTGGGCGGTGAGTTCGCGCAGCAGCGTGAACACATCGGCCACGACGATCGGCGACAGCCCGATCGACGGTTCGTCGATCAGCAGCACGCGCGGACGCAGCAGCAGGGCGCGGGCGATCTCCAGCTGCTTCTGTTCGCCGCCCGACAGGGCCGAGGCCTGGCTGTGGAGGCGCTGCTGCACGCGGGGGAAGCGGGCGAGCACCTCGGGGATGCGCGCATGCGTGGTCTTCATGCCGAGCGTGATGCCGCCGAGCTCGAGGTTCTGCCACACGGTGAGCTGGCCGAACAGGTTGCGGCCCTGGGGCACGAAGGCGATGCCGTGCTGGCGCAGCAGGTCCTTGGGGCCGGTGCCGGTGATGTCGTTGCCATCGAGCCGGATGCGGCCCTKGCGCACTTTCAGCAGGCCGAAGAGCGTCTTCAGCACCGTCGATTTCCCGGCGCCGTTGGGGCCGAGCAGCAGCGTGATCTTGCCCTTGCTGGCCTGCAGGCTGAGCTTGTTCAGGATCATGAACTCGCCGTAGCCGGCGACGACCTCGTCGAACTCGATGGCGGTTTCGTTCATATCGTTCGGTGGTCTTGGCGCGTCGCGGCGGGTGAGGGGATGGGCTGGAGGCTCATGCCGAGGCGGTCGGCGCCCGGGGGGCGCCGACTCCACTGCGAAGATCGGCTTCGGGGGTGCATCGCCAAACTCCCGCCACTCACTTCGTTCGTTGTGGTCAAACAGTGGCGATGAGTCAGTCTACGAAGCGCGCTGGCGCGCGCCACCCCCGA
>NZ_JBFUFP010001318.1:0-1311 GCF_056403375.1 Rhizobacter sp. P2_H2 | reverse complement strand
TCTCATCGGAATGCGTCGACAAAGAGTGGTTGGAAGCTGCACCTACGACCCGACGCGCCACGCGGACGCATCGGGTTCCATTCGATGTCGGTATGGGTCGGCGCCGGGATCAGTACTGCCCGCCCGATGCGGTGATGCGGTCCCCGGTGATCCAGCGCGCATCGTCGCTCGCGAGGAACACCGCCAGGCCGCCRATGTCATCCGGCCGGCCGAAGCGCCCTGCCGGAATCGCCGCGAGCATCGCCTTCTGCATGTCGGAGCCCTCGGTCACGCCCATCGTCGCGAGGCCTTCGGTCGCGGTCGCGCCCGGCGCGATCGTGTTGACGCGGATGTTGCGCCCCGCCAGCTCGATCGCCAGCGCCCGCGTGATTGCATCGACCGCGCCCTTGGTCGCCGAGTAGACCGAGGCGCCCGGCATGCGCGCGGTGCTCGCGATCGAGCCGATGTTGACGATGCTGCCGCCGGCGGCGCCGAAGTGCCGTGCCGCCTCCTGCGACGCGAGCAGCGTGCCGAGCACGTTGGTGTCGAACTGCGTGCGGTAGTCGTCCTCGCTCATCGCGTCCAGCGGACCGAAGCGGTACACGCCGGCATTGTTGACCAGCACGTCGACACTGCCGAAGGCGCGCTTGGCCTCGGCGAACAGCCGCTTCACGTCGGCCGGCTTCGACACGTCGCCCTGCACCGCGATCGCGCGGCCGCCCTGCTTCGCGATCTGCGCGACCACCGCGTCGGCACCGGCCCGGCTGCTCGCGTAGTTCACGACCACCGCGGCACCGGCGCCCGCCAGTGCCGTGGCGATGCCCGCCCCGATGCCCTTCGAGCCACCGGTCACGACGGCCACCTTGTTGTTCAGCTTGCTCATGGTTCTGTTCCTGTTGTTGCTGGCGCCCTGCTGGCGTCGGAACGAATGGTGTTTGATTCGCCTTGTGGCCGGTAGCCGCTCTGATCCTCTAAGTTATATTCGCCAGCCAAATGACTGACCGTCTCGTCGCCCTGCGCCTGTTCGCCCGCGTCGCCCGCAGCGGCAACTTCTCGCGCGCCGGGCGCGAACTGGGGTTCTCCCAGCCCTCGGCCTCGCGCATCGTCAGCGAGCTGGAGCGCGAGGTCGGCGTCGCGCTGCTGACGCGCACGACCCGCGCCGTCACGCTCACCGAGGCCGGTGCCGACTACCTGGTGCGCGTCGAGGCCATCCTCGACTCGCTCGACGAGGCCGACCATGCGGCGCGCGGCAGCGGCGAGTTGCGCGGCGTGCTGYGGGTCGGCGTGGCCGCGAGCTTCGGCGTGCGCGAGCTGATCCCGCGGCTGCCGGCC
>NZ_JBFUFP010001317.1:0-1313 GCF_056403375.1 Rhizobacter sp. P2_H2 | reverse complement strand
CGCTGCAGCCCGACGTGCTGGTGACGGATCTGGCGATGCCCGGAGGCGGGGGGCTGGAGGTGCTGCGCCGCGTGCTGCTGCGCGACGCGCAGGCGCGGCTGTTGGTGTTCAGCATGCATGACGCGCCGGTGCTGGTGCGGCGTGCGCTGCAGGCCGGCGCGCGGGGTTTCCTGACGAAGGCGAGTGCGCCGGAGTGCCTGGTGGATGCGGTGCGCGAACTGCATGCGGGGCGCCGGTACCTGGGCCGCGAGCTGCCGCCCGGTTTGCTCGAACGCGACCCGCACGACGAGGCCGGCCGGCTGGCCGAGTTGAGCGCACGCGAGTTCGAGGTGTTCCGGCTGCTCGCGCAAGGCCACTCGGCCGGCGAATGCGCCGAGGCGCTGAAGCTGAGTCCGAAGACCGTGGCGAACCTGCAGACGGCGATCAAGGAGAAGCTCGGTGTGGCGACCTCGGCGGCGCTGGTGCACCTGGCGATACGGCATCAGGTGATCAGTACGGCGGGGGTTTAGTGGGAGCGCGGCTTCTGTCTCAGGCCGCAGAGACAGGTGGTGCTATGTCGCAAGCACGCGAGCCGCGGTGAGATCTCCGGCTGCTCTGAGTGCCGCCAGCTTGATTCCAAGCTTCGCCGACATCTCATCGAGGATTGCGAGGGTCAGGCGCTCACCTATCAATCGCTGCGAGTAGCGCGATGTGTCTTCAAAGGGCAGCGGGATGCCACGATTGACGAAATGCCATCCATCGTCCTCCTTCCATGCGTGGACGCGCCGGACCGATGCCCCTCCACGGAAGAACTCGAAGGCTGTAGATGGATGGTGTGAGTCAGCCAGGTCGGCACTGATGAACAGGGCTTCCAGTTGAGAGTGGTTCCTCGTCATCGCATTGACGAGGGTGTACCACCCGTCATCCATGCGACTGACGAAACCAGTCCACGCGTCGCATTCGGGTGAGCTGAAAAAGAGACCGCCAGGCGCGCCATCGCGGGCCGGCAACTCATGCAGGACTGCATCAAGGCCTTGCGCAGGAGGCAGGTCGCGCCAGCGAGCGGGAATGCTCCTCGAAGCAAGAACGGCTTGAGCCGCAACGCACGAATCCTCCATCCTGGCGTGGAAGAAGGCGATGACCAAGCGGGCTGATTTCATGTGCCGTTCAGGGGTGGGGTGTGCCGAATTGATCTATCGCGTTCGGGTCATCGGTCATTCTCCGCGATGCAATCGGTGATCGAGCGCGTCGCAGATGATCGGTCCGTGCAGGAGCTTCACAGGGCTTCGCGACGCATGACTGCTATCCCGGCAACTCCGCAGAACACCAGGGCA
>NZ_JBFUFP010001316.1:0-1314 GCF_056403375.1 Rhizobacter sp. P2_H2 | reverse complement strand
GTGTTCGTGTTCGCGCGCGCCGTGCAGGGCCCGCGCATGCCGCTGGCCGTCAAGCGCGGCCTGGTGTCCGACCTGCCGATGGACTTCGTGCTCGACGACTCGACCGCGATGAGCCCGGAGTTCAAGCTGTCGAGCATGGCCGAGGTGCGTGTCGAGGTGCGGGTGTCGCGCAGCGGCAGCGCGACGCCGTCGGCCGGCGACCTGATCGGCCAGGGGCCGGTCGTGAAGCCGGGCGCCACCGGGGTCGCGGTGCAGATCGACCAGATCCGGCCTTGAGCGTTGCACGCGTGATGCCTTCGCATCGGCATCGCGCGCTTCGCATCCGGACCGGGGGCACGTGCCCGCTCCCGGCGAGACTTCCTTTCAGCGCAGTCGTCCCGACGGCGTCCCCACTGAAAGGAACTCACATGCCCATTCCCGCAATCGGTCTCGCGCTGTCCCGCGCCCTTCCCGCCGCCACGAACCTGCTGAGCAAGGCCCCCGGCCTGCAAGGCATCAGCAGCCTGCTCGGCGGCGGCGGTGGTGGCGATCAAGCCCAGGGCGCCCAGCAAGGCGGCCCGGGCGGTGCTGCCAGCTCCATCATCCAGCGCCTGAAGTCGATGATTCCGGGCGCCGGCGGTCAGGACTGACCCGGCACGACGCCTTGAAGATCGAACCGCCGGACAGGCCGCATTGCGGCCGCGTCCGGCACCCTTGATGCGTCCGCGACACGGCGGACCGCTTTCCGGAAGCCCGTCATGAGCCTGCACACCGAAGACGACATTGCGCAAATGAGCCGGGAGATGATCGGCGCGATCACGGCCCACGAACTCGACCGCGCCGAAGCGATCTGGTTCCAGCTGCGCGACCTGTCGAACGTCGCGCCGTCGGCACTTGCCATCGGCGCCTTCATCCCGATCCTGCACAACCGGCCGATCGATGCGCTGCACTTCCTGAACACGCTGCCCGACGACTGTGCGCCGGACCTGAAGGCCTTGTGCATGTACCTGATCGGCGACCCGATCTGGCACCTGGAAGCCAACGCGCTGGCCGAGAGCCCCGATCCGCTGATGCGCTCGGCGATGCGGCAGTTGCTGGAGACGAGCAGCGCCGTCAACTGAGGCTTGCGTCGCGACACGTGGCGTCGGCCTTCAGCGTCCGCGGAACAACCGGTTGTATTCGAACGGGCGGACGACCTGGGCAGACAAGGCCTTCGCGCCGGGATGCAACGGGTTGATGAGGGCTGCAGACTCTTCGGGAACGATGACCGAGGGCATCTCGAGGATCGCCGCCGTCATGCCGCGCAACCAGTCGGCGCCCGCCTGAGCGCTGGCA
>NZ_JBFUFP010001315.1:0-1317 GCF_056403375.1 Rhizobacter sp. P2_H2 | reverse complement strand
TCTCATCTCGAATCAGCTTCACCGCATGCAAACAGAACCTTCTGGAAGAGTCATAGGACTTGGCGTTCACGACTCCGTGATGATGTCCTTCGGACTTGCCCTTGACCGGACCTTCCATCTGAATCTTCAGACGGCTTCCGGGCAGCGCCAGCAGTTGCTGCTTTCCGGTGTCATCAGAATCGGCCTGAGGGATTTCATCAGCGGTCTGGTGGTCTCGGAAGTTTTTTTCTGGCGGTTGAACTCGGCTGAGCACGTCAGCGAAGACGCTTGGCGAGTTTTGCTTGGTGGAAACTTCCTGGAGAGAGATCTCGCTCCAACAATCGATCAACTCACTCGAGATCACAACTCGTGCTCATTGCTCTTGTTGGAGTCGTCATACGGCGGCACAGTAGCCGCCCTCTGCAACCGTCTGAGTGTTGAACACTTCTCGTGACCAAGCGCCTTGTCAAATAGAATCGAGACGCCCCATGGGCGAAGTCAATCGCACATCGCGCCAACGAGCGGTGATGGACAGGTCGCCGGACACTCACACGCCCGTTGAAGATGTTCGCGGGCCCGATGCTCACACCGGCGTGCGCAGCCGCAGTTCCGACGCCGGCAACGGGTGATACGGCTGTTCGCCGTCGTTCAATCGGAACCTCGCCTCCAGCGCCTCGACGCCGTCCAGCAACGCCTGCAACTGCGCCGCTTCGTCGGGCTTCAACTGCCGCGTCTCGTCGTCGACACGCGGCCTGTTGTCCCGCTCGCGTCGGGGCGGATGCAAAGGCTGCACATGCACGGCCTCGTCGATCGCCTCCCGCATCGGCACCGTGTGCGCTTGGCTCGCCGCCGCCGAAGCGGCCCCCTTCAGCCAGCCGCGCAAGCCCGCCAGCAGCGCCTGCAGCCGCACCCAGCGCTGCTCGCGCCAGGCCGGCGTCGCACGCTGGCCCGGCGCATCGGCATAGCGCTCGACGAACAGGCGGCCGCTGGCCGTGCCATAGCGCCGCGCCATCCGCAGGATGCGCTTGCGCGGCATGCCGATGTGCAGCTCGCCCTCGCCCGGCCGCAGCGCGAGCCGCGCAACGCGGTTGCGCGCGGTGGCCAGGCGCATCGCGCTGCGGTCCTGCCAGTCCTTCGCGGTGAGTCCGGCCGCCAGCAGGAAGCCCGCCAGGAAACCCAGCGGCTTGCCATGGCGCTCGCGTGCCTGCACCTGCGTGCCAGGATCGTCCGGGTCAAAACGCTGCCAGCTGTCGCGGCTGCCCTGCAGGTGCGTCTTCGGCAGCCAGACGAACACGTTGCGCCGGAACGGGTTGCGCTGGCCGAGCCACAGACCGAAGG
>NZ_JBFUFP010001314.1:0-1319 GCF_056403375.1 Rhizobacter sp. P2_H2 | reverse complement strand
ACCATGCCCGAGGCACCAGCGACAAGGATCTTGGTATTCAAGTTCATTTGGGAGGTTGCTCTGGGTTCTCTGCCGCGGGAGCGGGTGTGGCGAGCTCACGCCGCAAGGCCTGCAGTTCCGCGTGCAGCGCCTCGAACTCCTGCTCCTTGCGGCGCAGGAAGGCGGCCGTGAGCTGCAGCTTGGCCGCCATGCCGCGAGGGGTCAGGTAGTAGGCGTAGGCAAGTTTGTGATCATTGCGCCGGAAATTGTTGGCCTTCACCCAGCCCCGGTCGACCAGCGCGCGAAGGCAGTAGTTCAACTTGCCCAGGCTGACACCCAGCCGAGCCGCCAGGCTGCGCTGGCTGGCGGCAGGCTCGGCGTTGAGCTGGCGCAAGAGTTCGAGGTCGAAATCTTCCTGCGGCATGAACAGCTTGTTCAAGTGTTGAACGGGCCGCCATCATACCCGCAAGGGGCGCGACGCCCGGTGCTGCCTGGGTGGCGGCGCAGCCGGGTGTCACAGCCGTGCCACAATCAAAAGCTGAGTCGCAAATCATGCCTGCCCGTTCGGGGCCAACTTCACGCGGATCCAGTCGGGCTGCGCCACACGAGGTCTCCATGCCTTTACTTCCCGTGCTCGCAGCCTTGGCCTTGCTGGCGCCGGCCCCGGCGTGGGCCTATGTCGACCCCGGTACCGGGCTGGTGCTCTGGCAAGGCCTGATCGCGCTGGTCGGTGCCGGCCTGCTTTTCATCCGCCATCCGATCCAAGGGTTCAGGAGGCTGTGGGCCTATCTGGCCCGCCTGGCCAAGACGAAGCGATGAGGGATCCGGAAGGGGCGATCCGCTTCGAGGCAGCACAACTCGTCCGGACCGTGAACAGGCCGCTCGACGCGGGCCATTTCCTGCACTCGCCGTTGGCGCGCCGATGGTGTGACGATGGACGGCTCGTGGCCTACCAGGTGACGCAGCCCGATACGGTCGTCTCGCCGAGGCTGCCCTTCGTTTCCCACCCTCATGAATGGTGTGACGCGCAACTTCACGGCGCCGCGCAGCTCACCTTGCAGCTTCAGAAGGAAGCGGTCGACGCGGGCTTCGATCTGAAGGATGCCTCGGCGTGGAACGTTCTGTATTCGGGCACGCAGCCGGTGTTCTGCGACCTGTTGTCCTTCACGCCCTTGCGTGAGAGGAACTGGTGGGCCCTCGGCCAGTACGCGCGTCATTTCGTGTTGCCCTTGCTCCTGTCCCGACACCGGGGCTTGAAGGCGCACCGCGCATTCGCGGCCTGGCGCGATGGCGTGCCACCCGATGCGGCACGCGACATGATGGGCTGGACTCGCTACCTC
>NZ_JBFUFP010001313.1:0-1320 GCF_056403375.1 Rhizobacter sp. P2_H2 | reverse complement strand
GCACTGGCCTGCGCGCTGCTCGCGGTGCCGCTGCTGGCCTTGTCGCGCAACACGCTGCACCGGGCGTTCGCGCAGTGGCGCTGGCTCGCGAGCGTCGTGCTCGGCGCAGCGGCCTTCGCCGCGGCCTGGGCCTTCGCCCGCCACGGCAACGCCCCGGCGATGCTCGCACTGGCCAGCCTGCCGCACCTGCTGCTCGGTGGCCTGGCGGCGCGCCGCGGGCTGCTGCCGGCTTCGGCCACGGTGCTGCTGGCCGCCTTCGCTCTCGCTTCCTGGGCCGCCAAGGGCGCGGCGGGCACCGGCCCGCTGGCCGATGCCGCCACGCTGTCCGCCTGGCTGGCCACCCTGTGTGCCACGCCGCTGCTCGCCAGCGCCGTGGTGGGCCGCACCGCCACGCAAGAAGCGCGCTGGCAGCTGGCGCTCGATGCCGCCGGCGTCGGCACGCTGCAATGGGACCTGCGCAGCGGCCGCCTCGGCTATTCGCGCCGCTGGCTGCGCATGCTCGGCTACGGCAGCCTCGAGTTCGGCCACCGCATCGACGAGCTGCTGGCCCGCACCCACCCGTCCGACAGCGTCCGCCTGCTGAATGCGCTGCAGCCGCGCGGCCGCAGCGTGCCGTCCGCCGGCGAGCCGGATGCCTTCGAATTCCGGCTGCAGACCAAGGATGGCCGCTGGCTGTGGCTCGAAGGCCATGCCCGGGCCGTCGAATGGCAGCCCGATGGCACGCCACGGCGCGTGATCGCCACCGCGATCGACATCACCGACCGCCATGCCACCGAAGAGCGGCAGAACGTGACGACCCGGCTGTTCGAGTACCTGCACGAGGGGCTGATCATCACCGAYGCGGCCTGCCGGGTGCTGGACGTGAACCCTGCCTTCACGAAGATCACCGGCTTCTCGCGCGAGGAGATGCTCGGCGCGGTGCCCGCGCTGCTGCGCCCGGCCACCGACGGCGAGCCGGGCGCCGCGCAGCGCGCCAGCATGGCCGCCGCGCTCGAATCCACCGGCTCGTGGCGCGGCGAGATCATCGACCGGCGGCGCGACGGCGAGCTGTGCGCACTGCAGGTGACGATCTCCGCGATCCCCGGCCCCGATGCCGAACTGCGCCACCACGTGCTGGTGCTGTCGGACACCACGCAGGCCCGGTTGCACCGCGAGCAGCTGGAGCGCCAGGCCCACTTCGACGAGCTGACCCGGCTGCCCAACCGGGCCCGCCTCGCGCAGATGCTGCGCGACGCGATCCGCGCCAGCGAGCGCGACGGCTACCTGCTGGTGGTCTGCTACCTCGACCTCGACAACTTCAAGCCGGTCAACGACACGCAC
>NZ_JBFUFP010001312.1:0-1320 GCF_056403375.1 Rhizobacter sp. P2_H2 | reverse complement strand
CTTTGAAGCCAAGTACACGATCGATCCGGCCATAGGCAGCGACTCGCCGGCACAGGTCGAGCGAACTCGGCCGTCCAGTCTCAAGCTCGTATCGAATTTGCATTGGGAAGACCTCTGTTCGGTACTTGCGCGCGAAGGTCGAGCATCCGTTCCACGTGGTCAAGAACCTGTTCCAACACTGAAAGGTTCGCTACAAGGGACTGGCGAGGAACGAGGCGTAGTTGTTCGCGCTGTTCGAACTGGCCAACATCGCCATCGCCAAGAGACGATTGCTGGATATCCAGGACCGAGGTGTCTCTTGAATGCCAACGGCGGCCTCGTCGAAGGCATCAAACGACCCTCGGCGCGGCTGCCCATGTGCCGCTGTGCATCGCGGCTGCAGTTCTGGTTCGCGCCACTCGTTGGCGCTCGCCAGAATCATTGATCAACGAATCCTTAAGCTTCATTGAGCAAAAAGCCATTTGACCACCCTGGGCGCGCTCAGCACTGCATAGGCGAAGGCGACCATGCTCAGCCAGAACGAAAAGTGTTCGATAAACGCCCAAGTTTGACCTGTGAACCACCGTAGCTTGTGTGGGCCCTGACGCTCGCACCACACCCTTTCGAACGTGTGGTGCTGGGTGCAGCAGCTTGCGATGATGCCGCCGGACAAGCCGGCGACGGCCATGAGCAGCAGCGCAAACGCGAGCGCGCCGTGCGAGCCGATGAAGTTGGAGAGGAAGTCTTTCTCGTCGGCCTTGCTCGCTGAGCCAATKAGGGTAACCAAGCCCCCGCCGACAGCGAGATAGATTCCGATGTGGAACTTGGTGTACTCAAGGAGCCGATCTAGACGCGTGTCCTCCACAGGAGTTCGCGTCTCACTAGTCGCTGTTTCAACTGGCATGAGCGCAGCCTCCTGTTTGGCCATGACCCCCCCGCGCACCCAAACCGCCAACAGCTCGTTGCTGCTCAAGCAATCGAATGCGCATGAACTGACTCCATGGGGCTGCTCGGCATCGTGGAGCGGCGATGTGGCCGCGTCATCAACATGATTGTGGAGAAGCACTGTGATTCAAACCGACAGCGCGTTTGATCATTGGAAATCTACGCGGATATGCTCGCCTGCGGCGCAAGCGGTTTGTGGCGATCGCGCCGGCTTGAGCGCGGGGGTGCGAGGGAGCTGCCTGCAAATCACGCGGCGTGGTCCACCCGGCAGGCGAAGCAGCCGCGCTTGGCGAAGTGCAGGTGGAGGTAGGCGACCTCGGCGTTGCAGAAGAAGCGCTCGATCTCTTCGGCGACGTGCGTGCCCTCGCGCACGCTGGCGTCGACGATCAGGTGGGC
>NZ_JBFUFP010001311.1:0-1321 GCF_056403375.1 Rhizobacter sp. P2_H2 | reverse complement strand
GTGCGGATGCAGGCGCACGGGCAGGCGCCCGAGCCACCACAGGCGCTGGCGCTGGCGCTGGCGCAGGCGCTGGCGGGGGCGAGAGCGGGGGCGCAGACGCCGACTGCGATGCGATCCCCGGCTCACGCAGTGGCGTGGCCTGGGGCGGTGGCGCCCCGCGGGCCGGTTCTCGCGCAGGCACCGGTGAGGCCGTCGGCATCGCTTGCGGATCGGTGTCCGTGGAGGGTGGTGGCACGTGCACCGTGGCCACAGGCGCAGCGGGAGGCGAAGACGACCGCAGCGGCGATGGCGATGGCGATGGCGATGGCGGCAACGGCACCGCAACAGGCTCGGTGGCAGGTTCTTCCCGCGGCGGCTCGTCCGGCTCGACCGAGCACACCGGCGGCCGTGGCAGGCCGTCGTCGAGCGCAGCCTGCACCGCATCCCTGAACACCGCTTCCTCGCGCAGCACCCGTTGCGCAGACATCGGCTGCGAGGCCTCGCCCCGGACCGCGTCGTCGACCTGGTGCCGGCGGCGCATGCTCTCGGCGAGCTGCGCCACGCGGGCCTCGTCGGCGCGGCGCCGATCGTCCGACACCGAGCTCACGGCCGCCCCGATCCGCCGACCCCGACCGTTTCCGTTTTCGGATCGGGATCGGGCTCGAAGTCGGTCGCCTGCTCTTCGCGCACGTGGTAGTCCAGCAGCACCGCCATCGCGTCGACCTCCACGCCCGGCGCCACCAGGACCATGTAATGCAGCGGCTCCTTGTCGCTGCGCCGGCGCACCGGCAGGCGCCGGAAGCCGATGCGTTCCAGCGCACGCCTCGAGCGCACGTTGTCGTCATAGTCAACATCCAGCCGCTGGCGCGGGTCGAGCTGTGAGCGAGGCGCCGACCCCGATGCCCCCGGTGGAACCGGCGCTGTCGCCGCCGGTGCCGGAGCGCCCGCACGAGCTGCGGGTGCTGCTGGGCGCGCAGGCCGGCAGCCGCCTGCCGCTGGGCGATGGCGAGTATGCCGTCGGCAGCGGCGACGACTGCGCGCTGATCCTGGTCGGTCCGCGCATCGCGGAACGGCACGCCACGCTGCTGATCGCGAACGGCAGCGTGCAGGTGCGCACGGACGGCGGCCGCGTGCTGGATGCGCAGGGTCGCGTGCTGGAACAGCCCGTGCCGCTCGCACCCGGCATGCCGGTCGAGTTCGACGGCGTGTGGATCACCGTCGATCGCGCCGAGGCCGACTGGCCCGACGTGCGCGACCTCGCCGCCGGCTTCACGGCGCCGGCCGCGCCGGGCGGCGAGGCGGCCGCAGCCTCCGCCGCGCCGGTCGCCGCTTTGCCACGCTG
>NZ_JBFUFP010001310.1:0-1322 GCF_056403375.1 Rhizobacter sp. P2_H2 | reverse complement strand
GCATTGCGCAGGACACGATCGCGATGGCGATCAACGACCTGATCACCGTGGGCGCGACGCCGCTGGTGGTGCAGGCCTACTGGGCCGCGGGCGGCTCCGACTGGTTCTCCGACGCGCAGCGCGCGCAGGCGCTGGTGGAAGGCTGGAAGGCCGCGTGCGACACCTGCCAGGTGGCCTGGGGCGGCGGCGAGACGCCGGCGCTGGCGGGCATCGTGGCCGAGGGGCGCATCGACCTGGCCGCGAGCTGCACGGGGCTGATCAATCCGAAGGAGCGGCTGTCGGTCGGCGACAAGCTGGCACCGGGCGATGCGGTCGTGCTGCTGGCGTCGAGCGGCATCCATGCGAACGGGCTGAGCCTGGCGCGCAAGCTGGTGGAGCGGCTGCCGAAGGGGTATCTGACCGAGGTGCAGCCGGGGCTGAGCTACGGCGAGGCGCTGCTGGCGCCGACAGTGCTGTACTCGCCRGTGACCGAGGCGCTGTACAAGGCCGGCATCCAGCCGCACTACTGCGCCAACATCACCGGCCACGGCTGGCGCAAGCTGCTGCGGCATCCGGCGAAGCACAYGTATCGCATCCACAGCGTGCCCGAGGTGACGCCGGTGCTGAAGTTCATCCAGCAGCATGCGAAGCAGGACGATCAAGAGGCGTACAGCACGCTGAACATGGGCGCGGGGTTTGCGATCTTCGTGAAGGCCGAGGATGCGCAGCGCACGGTGGAAGTGGCGCAGGCCGCGGGCGTGAAGGCGATGGTGGCGGGCGCGGTCGAGGCGGGGCCGAAGCGGCTGCTGATCGAGCCGCTGAACATCGAGTTCGGCGACGATTCTTTGCAGCTGCGCTGAGAAGGCCTCTGCCCGTCGCCTACAATCCGCCGCGACGGGCCTCCCCGCATGGAAGCACGGCCAACCGGGTCAGGTCGGGAACGAAGCAGCCCTAACTGTTGCGACCAGTGCCGGGGGTAAGGCTCGTCACCCCTCCCTCTCCTCTTTGGGTTCGACAAGTACTGCGCTCGCCCACCTCCGTTCGGGCTGAGCCTGTCGAAGCCGGCGAGGAAAGCAACTCCCGCTCACTCGAGTTGCACGCTTCTGAGCGGTCACCCTCCTTCGATGGAGCGCATGCTTCTGGCCAGCGGATCCAGTTCGAATTCGGCTTCGAAGGCGGCGCGAAACCTCGTGCGAACCTGCGCAGGCGCTCTCCTGATGTATTCAAGAGCCTTGGCCAAAGCATCGGAATCCAAGCCTTTGAGGTACGAGATTGCAGCCGCAGGGCTCTCAGGTGCCAATCCGTCCTGAGCGGCGAACCTCGGGCGAAGGGCGGTCCAAACG
>NZ_JBFUFP010001309.1:0-1323 GCF_056403375.1 Rhizobacter sp. P2_H2 | reverse complement strand
GCCCTGCTGCTCGATGCGGCCCTGGTTCATGCAGACGATCGTGTCGGCCAGCGCCATCGCTTCCTCCTGGTCGTGCGTGACCATCAACGTCGGGATGCGCAGCCGGCGCTGCAGCTCGCGCAGCTCATGGCGCAGCTCGGCGCGCACCTTCGCGTCGAGCGCCGACAGCGGCTCGTCGAGCAGGATCAACGCCGGATCGACCGCCACTGCGCGCGCCAGCGCGACCCGCTGCTGCTGGCCGCCCGAGAGCTGGGCCGGATGGCGTTGCGCCAGTGCCGAAAGCTTCACCAGCGACAGCAGCTCGGCCACGCGCGCCTCGATCTGCGGCGCCGGTGCACCGCGGATGCGCAGCCCGTAGCCGACGTTCTGCGCGACCGTCATGTGCGGGAACAGCGAGTACGACTGGAACACGATGCCGAAGCCACGCTCGCGCGCCGGCACGGTCGCCAGGTCGCGACCGCCAAGCATCAGGCGGCCTCGGTCGGCCGCCAGCAGCCCCGCGATGATGCGCAGCAGCGTGGTCTTGCCGCAGCCGCTCGGCCCCAGCAGGCACACGAACTCCTCGGCCCCGATCGAGAGGTCGATGCGCTCGAGCGCGACGAAGCCATCGAAGCTCTTGTGCAGGCCGCTGATCTGGAGCGCCATGCCGGGCGACGCGCTCACCGCCCGATCGCCTTCTGCCAGGCCGCGAGCGTGGCGTCGCGGTCCTTGGCCGACTGCGCGAAGTTCATCGGGTAGAGCACCTTCGAGAGGTCGGCCGGCAGCCCGGCGATCTGCGCGGCCTTCGACGGCGGYGTGCCGGGAATCGTGACGATCTCCTTGTACTTCGTGTAGAGCGCCGCGGCCTGCGGCGACAGCGTCCAGTCGAGGAAGCGCCTCGCATCGGCCTTGTTCTTCGAGCTCTTCATCAGCGCCGAGGCTTCCAGTTCGTAGCCGGCGCCGTCGCTCGGAATCACCATCTTCACCGGAAAGCCCTCCTCCACCGACTGGATCGCCGCGAACGCGAGCGACGCGCCGATCGCGTACTCGCCCGCACGCGCAGCCTTGCACGGGCGGGAGCCCGACTTGATGTACTGCGCGACGTTGCCGTCCAGCGCCTTCAGGAAGGCCCAGCCCTTCTCGCTGCCCTGCGACTGCAGCAGCGCAGCCACCTGCAGGTAGCCGGTGCCGGAGGACACCGGGTTGGGCATCACCACCTCACCCTTGTAGACCGGGTTCGCGAGGTCCTTCCACGAGGTCGGCATCGGCAGGTTCTTGGCTTTCAGCACTTCGGTGTTCACGCAGAACGCGGCCATGTAGCCGGTCGCGGCAAACCAGCTGCCG
>NZ_JBFUFP010001308.1:0-1323 GCF_056403375.1 Rhizobacter sp. P2_H2 | reverse complement strand
TCAGGTCGGGGCTGTTCACCTTGTCGGCCAGCGGCACCGCGCTCTCGATCCAGCCGAACGCGGCGCGCACCTGGCCGGAGAACTGCAGCACGCAGGCCTTCAGCGTGTAGGCCGACGCGAGCGCGGCGGCATCCTGCGTGCGCTGGCCGATGTCGGTGAGTTCCTCGATCGCGGCCTCGGCCACGGCCGGCTTGTCGATCGCGGCATGGGCATAGCCCCAGGCGGCAAGGAAGATGCGCAGGTCGTCACCACCGCTCGCGCGCGCCTGMGGCTCGATCGGGCGCAGTTCGGCGATGACGGCGCTGGGTTCGTTGCCGTGGCGGGCCTCGATCGCGAAGACGGCGCTGCCGATGGTGCCGGCATGCGCCGGGCGGGCCAGCGTCAGCGCGCCGCCCGCCAGCAACAGCAGGCACGCGGCAGCGACACGGCGCTGCCAGGGGGCGATGAGGCGGGTGAAGGAGACCACACGGCTTTATCGGCCCCGCCGACCGGCGGCTTGAGACGGTCTGACTCGAAGCCGACGCCGCGAGCCGTGTGCAAAGTCTCGGTTGGCTCAGGGCTGCGGGCCTTCGTAGCCCTCGATCACGACGATGTCGAGCGTCGAGACCTTCTCGCGCAGCTTGATCGCGGCCTGGTAGTCGTCCGACTTCCAGCAGGCGAGCGCCGCCTCGTAGGACGGGAATTCCAGCACGACGTGGCGCGCCCGGCTGCTGCCCTCGACCACCTCGAAGCCGCCGGCGCGCACCAGGAAGCGCGCGCCGAAGCGCTTGAACGGTGCGGCATTGGCCGCCTGGTAGGTCTTGTACACCTCGGGATCGGTGATGTCGGCACGCACGATCCAGTAGCCCTTGGGCATGGCAGTCTCCGGAGTCTTTGAAAGGACCCCGGAGCTTGCCATCAAATCACTTCATCAGTTGAAACTGACCCCGGCGGTGTCGGCGTTCACCAGCTTCCTGTTCTTGAAGTCGATCGTGAAGTGGCCGCTCGGCTTGCCCGAACCCAGTCCCTTGAAGATCGCGAAGACCTGCTTGAACTGCGCCTGGAAGGCCACCTGCACCGCGTTCTGGTCCGACGGCTTGTCGCCGACCTTCACGATGGCCGCGGGCGCTGCCGGGAAGGCCGACATCAGCAGCTTGTACTGCTTCACGCGCAGTTCGCCCATGTCGCGCAGCGCCAGCTCGCCGGCGTACACCGTGCGGTGGAAGTCACCGTAGAACTCGTACGGCGTGACGGCGGCCAGCGCGTCGAAGTCCAGCCCCGCGGCCACGGCCAGCGCGCGCGCCTTGGTGGTGGCGGTGGCCCAGTCGGCGCCCAGCTGCGTGG
>NZ_JBFUFP010001307.1:0-1325 GCF_056403375.1 Rhizobacter sp. P2_H2 | reverse complement strand
CACCTCGGTCGTGCAGACGCACATGACGAACTCGCGGCTCACCGACCCGGAGGTGCTGGAGTTCCGCTTCCCGGTGCGGCTGGACAGCTACGAGATCCGCCCCGGCTCGGGCGGCGCCGGGCGCCACCGCGGCGGCGACGGCGGCGTGCGGCGCGTGCGCTTCCTCGAGCCGATGACGGCTTCGATCCTGTCGAACGGGCGCCATGCCGGCGCGTTCGGCATGGCTGGCGGATCGGCCGGCCTGCCGGGCATCAACCGCGTCGAGCGAGCCGATGGCCAGGTCGAGGCGCTGGACCACATCGGCTCGGTGCCGATGGGGCCGGGCGACGTGTTCGTGATCGAGACGCCGGGCGGTGGGGGCTACGGAGCGGCGTGAGGCAAACGATGTCGGTACAGATGGACCGGGGTGTCGGTGCGGGGAAATGCGTCAGCGCTTCCTACACTTCAACCCGCCCGGCCCGTAACTCCCTCCTGCCGGGCTGTCCGGCCCATACCTCCCTCCGGCCGGACCTTCGGGCCCGCTGCTGCAACCCTCCCTTTGCCGGCGGGCCCACATTTTTTGCTTCCCCATGTTCCTGCTGAAGCTCGCGCTGGTGTGCGCCGTCGTGCTGGCCGCGAGCTTCGCCGCGAAGCGCTTCGGCCATGGCGTTGCGGGCACCTTGTCGGGCCTGCCGATGATTGCCGGGCCGATCATGGGCTTCGTGCTGCTGCAGGCGCCGCTGTCGCAGGCGCATGCGATCGCGGTGGCGACGATCGTCGCGTACCCGGCGATGGTGTCGCACATGGTGGCCTTCGCGCACGCGGTGCGGCGCTGGCCGTGGTGGGTGTCGCTGCTGGCGGCGAATGCGGTGTTCCTCGCGGTCGGCGGGTTGCTGGTCTGGATCGCGCTGCCTCTCGCGGCGGCCTGCGTGCTGGCAGCGTTCGCGCCGTGGGCCGGGTCGAGGCTGATGCCGGCGCACCGCCGCGAGCGCACGGTGCTGCACATCCCGCCGGTCGAGCTGGTGCTGCGCGTCGCAGCGGCCGCCGCGCTGGCCGCCGCGGTCATGGGCGGTGCGCCGGTGTTCCCGGCAGCGATCAGCGGGCTGCTGCTCGCGCTGCCGATCACCGGCAACGTGCTGCCGTGCTTCACGCGGGTGCGCCATGGTGCCGACGCGACGATCGAACTGCTGGCCGGCTTCGTGCGCGGCCTGATCGGCTTCGGCGCGTTCTTCATGGTGCTGGCTCTGGCGCTGCCGGTGCTCGGGGCGGGACTGTCCTACGTAGCGGCCTGGGGGCTGGTGCTGATCGTCGCGTGGGCTCTGCAGCGCCGCCGCGCAGCGCTGACG
>NZ_JBFUFP010001306.1:0-1326 GCF_056403375.1 Rhizobacter sp. P2_H2 | reverse complement strand
GGGCAGTGGCATGGGTGGTGTGTGGGTGTCAGTTGGCGAAGGGGGAGGCAACAGGACAGGCAACAAAAAAGCCGCGCGGTTGCCCGAGCGGCTTGATGTTTGGCTGTCTGGATTCACAACTCACAGGCATGGCCCATTATGCACATCCGCGATGACACCTCAACACAACTCCCGTCATCGTGGATTTTCCGGACMGACCGGCCTTCTTCAGGCCGCTTTCTTCAGGCCCTTGACGGCCTTCAGGATCTCGTCGACGTGCCCCGCGACCTTGATGCCGCGCCATTCGGCCCGCAGCACGCCTTCACCGTCGATCAGGAAGGTGCTGCGCTCGATGCCCTTGACCTTCTTGCCGTACATGATCTTGTTCTTGACGACGCCGAACATGTGGCAGAGCTTCTCTTCGGTGTCGGCGATCAGCTCGAACGGCAGCTCGAGGTTCTGCTTGAACTTGTCGTGCGAGCTCATGTTGTCGCGCGAGACGCCAAAAACCACCGCTCCGGCCTTGACGAAATCCTTGTGCCGATCGCGGAACTGCATGGCCTCGGTGGTACAACCGGGCGTGTTGTCCTTCGGGTAGAAGTAGAGAACGACGATCTGCCCCGCGAAGGCGGCGGGCGTGAACTTCACGCCACCGGTTGCGAGCGCTTCAAATTCCGGGAGGGGTTTGTTGAGGGCTGGCGTCATGAAGAATTCTGGGGAGTTGCGCCGCGGGAGGCGTAGCCGTAGATTATAAGGCCACGGCCATGGCGCTCCGGCCGGGTATCAGCTGCCCAGCAGCAGGCCGACCACCGCGCGGCGTCCCTCCGAGACCAGCACGTTGTAGGTGCGGCAAGCCGCCGCGGTGTCCATCGTCTCGATGCCGATGCGCCGCTCGATCAGCGGGCGCAGCCAGGCGGGCGGCGGGAATCGGATGCGGTCGCCGCTGCCGAAGATCACCAGCTCGGGCGACAGCGCCGCGATCACGCCGAAGTGCTCGGCGGTGAGTTCATCGAAGCGCTCGACCTTCYATTCCACGACCTCACCCTGCCACGGCACGACGATGCTGCGCCGGTGCACGACGCCGTTGATCGAGACGGCCCCCGGGATCAGGCCGGAGACGGCGTTGACGCCTTCGATGCGGTCGGGCTGGAGTTTCATGGCGTGTTCGAGCTGTCGGATGCGCAGGGGCGAGGTTCACGAATTCTTTCACACCGCGTATCCGATATCTGAAATCGAGATGTCGGCATCTTCGCCGCAGATGGTGCACCTCGCGACTTTCCGTTACCAACGGATCGTCACTCACAACCGCCTGCGGGAAGGGCTTCTCCAAATGTCGATGGGCATGCA
>NZ_JBFUFP010001305.1:0-1328 GCF_056403375.1 Rhizobacter sp. P2_H2 | reverse complement strand
GAACGACTTCCTGGGCGTGCGCCGCTTCAACTACGGCCAGGCCGAGAAGCGCAACCAGGTGGGGCAGGTGGTGGGCCTCGCGTGGACGGAAGTCGGCGGCGACCTGCTGACGATCGAGTCGGCCGTGATGCCGGGCAAGGGCAACATCATCCGTACCGGCTCGCTGGGCGACGTGATGAAGGAGTCGGTCGAGGCTGCACGTTCGGTGGTGCGCAGCCGCGCACGCCGCCTGGGCATCAAGGACGAGATGTTCGAGAAGCGCGACATCCACATCCACGTGCCCGATGGCGCGACGCCCAAGGACGGCCCGAGCGCGGGTGCTGCGATGACGACGGCTTTCGTGTCGGCGTTGACCAACATCCCGGTGCGTGCCGATGTGGCGATGACGGGCGAGATCACGCTGCGTGGCGAGGTCACGGCGATCGGCGGCCTGAAGGAGAAGCTGCTCGCGGCACACCGCGGCGGCATCAAGACGGTGCTGATCCCGGAAGAGAATGCGAAGGACCTGCAGGACATTCCGGAGAACGTGAAGAACCACCTCGAGATCGTGCCGGTGAAGTGGATCGACCAGGTGCTGGAGATCGCACTCGAGTCGGTGCCGCAACCGCTGGCCGATGAAGAGGTACCGAAGGTCGACGGCAAGACCGAGGCTGGCGCTGCGGCGACGGCACCGGCCACTGCGCCTGCGACCGACGCGCTGAAGCACTGAAGAAAGTTGGAAAAAAATCGGCCGCTCTTGCGAAGCGGCCGATTTTGAACATATACTGTGAGTCTTGATTGATACAGCGAAGCAAGTGCAGCAATGCAGTGCGAAGCGAGTTGATCAAGGGATCGAAAGATCCGGCAAAGCGGGAGTAGCTCAGTTGGTAGAGCGCAACCTTGCCAAGGTTGAGGTCGCGAGTTCGAGCCTCGTCTCCCGCTCCAAATTCAAAGGGAAGCTTTCGGGCTTCCCTTTTTGCCTAGATGACGCAAGAGCGTGACGCAAGAGCGTCAGGGCAAGACAAGTTAAGCGGGGCGCGGTAGCAAAGCGGTTATGCACCGGATTGCAAATCCGTGTAGGTCGGTTCGACTCCGGCCCGCGCCTCCAAAGAACAGAGTGAAATCAAGTAGTTAGAACGCCTCGCACTGCGAGGCGTTTTGCTTTGTGGTTGCTCAACGGGCCAAACTCGGCTCAGACCGCGCAAAAATCAGCTGCCAACCACACCTACACGGCAGAAAACTTTGTGTAGGCGAGTTCGTTACCGCAGCCTGAGCGCGCGGGGCCTAGCTTGCGGTGTACAGCCGCGCCGCCAAGTCTTCAGCGCGGAACGAGGCATACCGTGCTGCCA
>NZ_JBFUFP010001304.1:0-1333 GCF_056403375.1 Rhizobacter sp. P2_H2 | reverse complement strand
GTCGCTGCCGATCGGCAACGCGACGGCGAACACGGTCGACAAGACCTTCACCGTGGCGCTGTCGAACCCGACCAACGGCCTGGCACTCGGGGCGCCGGCCTCCGCATCGATCCGCATCACGCCCGCGACCGCCGCGACGGTGCCGGCGGTGCGCGTGCAGGGCAATCGCCTGGTGGATGCCGCCGGCAACGTGCTGCAGCTGCGCGGCGTCAGCTTCAGCGGCTTCGAGTTCGTCGCGATCGGCGGCTGGAGTCCGGGGGACCCGTCCGGCGGGCAGGCCGGGCAACCGGGCGGGCCGAGGTGGCCGGCCCTGCAGGCGTGGCATGCGAACACCGTGCGCTTCACGCTGAACGAGACCTCGTGGCTGGGCCTCACCTGCGTCGACACCGACGGCGTGACGCGCCAGGGCGACCCCGGCGGCAACTACCGCGCCGCCATCGCGACGCAGGTGCAGCAGGCCAACGCCGCCGGCCTGTACGTGATCATCGAACTGCATTGGGGCGCACCGGGCAACGCCTGCCCGATGGTGCAGACGCAGATGGCCAATGCGGACCACTCGCTCGATTTCTGGACCTCGGTGGCGACCGCCTTCAAGGGCAACGGCTCGGTGATCTTCTCGCTCTACAACGAGCCCTACTTCTTCGGCCTGGGCGCCGGGCAGGACGCGTGGCGCGTGCTGATGACCGGTGGCACGCTCGACTACTTTCCCGCGACGAGCGCCACCTCGAACTACCGCAACATCACCGGCCCGTGGCGATCGGTCGGCATGCAGGCGATGCTGGACGCGGTGCGCGCGACCGGCGCCGCCAACGTCGTGCTGGTCGGCGGCACCGAGTTCAGCAACAACCTGGGCGGCTGGCTGGCGAACATGCCGACCGACCCGCTGAAGCAGATGGCCGCGTCATGGCACCCCTACCCGCCGATGCAGCGCCCGACGACGGCCGGCGTCTCGGCCGGCGGCACCGGGTATGCCGTCGGCGCCACGCTGACGCTCGCGAAGCCGAACACGGTGTACGAGCCCGCACAAGTGCGCGTGACGGCCGTGGGCGTGGGCGGCGCGGTGGCGGCGGCGGAGATCGTCACCGCGGGCAGGTACCTGCAGACGGCCCTGCCGACGGCGGCGGTGCCGGCGGCGGCCGGCAGCGGCACGGGCAGCGGCGCGAGCTTCCTGCTCGGCGGCTGGGGCAACCTGTCGAGCACCTGGAGCATGCCGGCGAACTGGCCGGTGGTTCAGGCCTTGTCGGCGCATGTGCCGATCGTCTTCGCGGAAACCGGCGAGCACAACGCACCGGGGACGGCCGGTGCGCCCTTCCTGCAGCAGCTGCTGCCGTTC
>NZ_JBFUFP010001303.1:0-1335 GCF_056403375.1 Rhizobacter sp. P2_H2 | reverse complement strand
CCTCGATGCTGGGCGCACTGATGCTGACGGTGACCGGCCGCACGCGCCGCATCGAGGCCGCCGTCAACGACCGCACCGCGGCGCTGCAGCGCGAGATCGCCGAACGCCAGCGCACCGAGTCCGACCTGCGCGAGAGCGAGCAGCGCTTCCGCAACATCCTGAACCACGTGCCGATCGGCGTCGTCTACACCGACCTGCACGGCAACGTGAAGCAGGTGAATCCGCAGTACTGCGACCTGACCGGCTACGGCGCCGAGGCGCTGGTCGACATGAACGTCGCCGCGCTCACGCACCCCGACGACCGCGCGCAGGACCTCGAGATGACGAGCCAGCTGCTGCGCGGCGAGATCCCGATGTACCGGCGCCAGGGCCGCTACGTCACGCGCGACGGGCGCCAGGTGTGGGTGCAGACCATCGTCACGCTGCTGCGCGACGTGCAGGGCCAGCCGCGGCGCATCGTCGGCGTGGTCGAGGACATCACCGAGCACCTGCGGCTGGCCGAGGCCGAGCGGGCGCGCGAGCTGGCCGAGGCGGCGAACCGCGCGAAGAGCGATTTCCTGTCGCGCATGAGCCATGAACTGCGCACGCCGCTGAACGCGATGCTCGGCTTCGCACAGCTGCTCGAGCTGGACCAGAACCACCCGCTGCCGATCGCGCAGCGGCCCTGGGTCACGCAGATCCAGAGCGCCGGCTGGCACCTGCTGGACATGATCAACGACGTGCTCGACCTGTCGCGCATCGAATCGGGCACGCTGAACCTGCAGTCCGATGCGCTCGACCTGCACGAGGCGGTGGCCGCGGCGCTGTCGCTGGTCGAGCAGGACGCGCGTCGCCGCGGCATCACGATCACGCAGGAGCTGGCCGACAGCGCCGCGCGCGTCACCGGCGACGCCACGCGCGTGAAGCAGATCCTGATCAACCTGCTGAGCAACGCGGTGAAGTACAACACCGAGGGCGGGCGCATCCATGTCGCGTCGCGCCGCGGCGGGGGTGGTGGAGGCGGTGGAGGCCATCGCGATTGCGTCGAGATCACGATCACCGACACCGGCCTGGGCATGACGCCGCAGCAGCTGTCGCAGCTGTTCCAGCCGTTCAACCGGCTCGGGCGCGAGCGCTCGTCGCTGGAGGGCACCGGCATCGGCCTCGTGATCAGCCAGCGGCTGGCCGAGCTGATGGGCGGCTCGGTGCGCGCGCGCAGCACCGCGGGCGAGGGCTCGTCGTTCATCCTGACGCTGCCGCGTGCCAGCCCCGCCGAGAGCGCGCCGGTCGGGCTGGACGAGATCGCGCCCGAGACCGGCAGCTACCACCAGCGCATCGTCCACTACGTCGAGGACA
>NZ_JBFUFP010001302.1:0-1336 GCF_056403375.1 Rhizobacter sp. P2_H2 | reverse complement strand
GATTCATACAGTATATGATCGGGCCCGAGATTGAGCCATGGGTGAGCACTCCGTCCTTCCTGAACCGTCGCCAGCGCCCAAGCCTGGAGCGACGAAGGACGTCTTCGCCGACCTCAACGAGCAGCAGCGCGCCGCGGTCGAGCACGGTGTCGGCGACGGGGCGCATCGGGGTCCGTTGCTTGTCATTGCCGGGGCTGGCACCGGCAAGACCAAGACCTTGGCCAGCCGCGTCGCACGCCTGGTACAGACGGGCGCGGATCCACACCGCATCCTCTTGCTGACCTTTGCCCGCCGCGCCGCCGGAGAGATGGGGCAGCGTGTGGGCCGGATGCTTCATCGCCTGCTCGGTTATGGGACGACGCAGGCACCGCCGCACTTCCCGTGGTGTGGCACGTTCCACGGCGTCGGCGCGCGCCTGTTGCGTGACTATGCCGATCGCATCGGCTTGGCACCCAACTTCACCATACTGGACCGCTCGGATGCCGAGGACCTGATTGGCATAGTGCGGCAGGAGCTGGGCTTTGCCGAGACGGTGGAGCGCTTTCCGTTGAAGGCGAGTTGCCTCGCCATCTACTCCCGGGTCGTGAACAGCCAGTCACGGCTGGACGAGGTTCTGCAGACGCACTACCCATGGTGCTTCGGGGCGCACGACGGCCTCAAGCAGCTCTTCAAGGCCTATGCGCAGGCGAAGCACCAGCAGCAGGTGCTCGACTACGACGACCTGTTGCTCTACTGGGTGCACATGCTGGCCGATGCCAGCGTGGCGGAAGACGTCCGGCAGCGCTTCGATCACGTGCTGATCGACGAGTACCAGGACACAAACCGGCTGCAGGGCGCCATCGTGCTCGGCCTCAAGCCGAAGGGCGAGAACCTCACGGTGGTGGGCGACGACGCGCAAGCGATCTACTCGTTCCGTGCCGCKGACGTGGGCAACATCCTCGACTTCCCCGACCAGTTCAACCCGCCAGCTCGCATCGTGGCGCTGGAGCAGAACTACCGCTCCACGCAGCCGATCCTCACGGCGTCCAATGCGGTGATTGGCCTCGCGAAGAAGCGCCACGCCAAGGACCTCTGGTCGAATCAACCCTCGAGCGAAATGCCGCGCATCACGGCCATGCCGGATGAGGCGAGCCAGGCCACATGGGTGGCCGACCAAGTGCTGCTACGGCGGGAGGAGGGCATCCGGCTCATCAAGCAGGCCGTCCTCTTCCGGACATCGAGCCACAGCGCCCCGCTGGAGCTTGAGCTGACCCGCCGCAACATCCCCTTCCGCAAGTTCGGAGGCCTCAAGTTCCTGGAGAGCACGCACATCAAGGACGTGCTGAGCGTCCTGCGC
>NZ_JBFUFP010001301.1:0-1337 GCF_056403375.1 Rhizobacter sp. P2_H2 | reverse complement strand
GGCCTGCGCCGCGGCGACCGCGTGCTCGACATCGACGGCGTGCCGGTGCCGGACGCCAACCGCATGCTGCAGCTGATCCGCGCCAATGGCGCCGACGGCGAATCGACGGCCATGCCGTGGCGGGTGCAGCGCGGCACCCAGGTGCTCACGCTGAGCGTGCGCCCGGCGGTCGCGGTGGACGGCGGGCAGCGCGTCGGCCGCATCGGGGCCGGCATCGCGGCGTCCTACGAGATGGTGACGGTTCGCTACGGACTGTGGGGCGGCATGACGCAGGCGGTGCAGCGCACCTGGGACTCATCGGTGCTGACGATCAAGATGCTCGGCCGCATGCTGATCGGCCAGGCCTCGCTGAAGAACCTGAGCGGCCCCATCACGATCGCCGACTACGCCGGCAAGTCGATCCAGCTCGGCCCGGTCTATTTCCTGATGTTCATCGCCGCGGTCAGCGTGAGCCTCGGCGTGCTGAACCTGCTGCCGCTACCGATCCTCGACGGGGGACACCTGATGTATTATCTTTTCGAAGCGGTGACGGGGCAGCCTCTCTCGGACGTGTGGCTTGAGCGGCTGCAGCGGGGCGGGGTGGCGATCATGCTCTTGATGATGTCGCTCGCTCTCTACAACGATGTGGCCCGGCAGTTGGGCCTGCACTGATCACCGAATGCGCAATCCCCTCGTTCTGCAGTTCCGCCCCGTCCACCCCCGTTCCCTGCGTCCCACCGTCCTCAGCATCGCGCTGGCGGYGGCATTGCATGCAGGATCGGCCTGGGCGGTGACCCCCTTCGAGTTGAAAGACATCCGCGTCGAGGGCCTGCAACGGTCCGATGCCGGCACGGTGTTCGCCTCGCTGCCGTTTCGCATCGGCGACACCTACAACGACGAGAAGGGCGCGGCGGCGCTGCGCGCGCTGTTCGCCACCGGCCTGTTCAAGGACGTGCGCATCGAGATCGACGGCAACGTCGTCGTCGTGATCGTCGAGGAGCGCTCGGTCATCGCGAACATCGACTTCGTCGGCCTGCGCGAGTTCGACAAGGACACGCTGACCAAGTCGCTGAAGGATTTCGGCATCGGCGAAGGCCTGCCTTTCGACAAGGCGCTGGCCGACCGCGCCGAGCAGGAGCTCAAGCGCCAGTACCTGACGCGCAGCCTGTACGGCGCCGAGGTCGTGACCACCGTCACCCCGCAGGAGCGCAACCGCGTCAACGTGACCTTCACGATCACCGAAGGCTCGGCCGCTCGCATCAGCGAGATCCGCATCCTCGGCAGCCATGCGTTCTCCGAAAGCACGCTGCTGGGCCTGTTCGACCTGAACGACGGCGGCTGGCTGAGCTGGTATACCA
>NZ_JBFUFP010001300.1:0-1340 GCF_056403375.1 Rhizobacter sp. P2_H2 | reverse complement strand
GCCCGAGGTCGCGCCGGAGATGACGGCAGCGTCGTTGACACCCTTGATGGTGACCGTGACGCTCGAAGAAGTCCCGTCGGCGCTCTTGACCGAGAAGGTCTCGGTCAGCGACTGATCGGCGCGCAGCGCCTGGACCGTGGCGTTGCTGTTCGCAGCTGCATAAGTCCAGGTGCCGTCGGTGGCGAGCGTGAAGGTGCCGTAGGCGCCAGCAGTGGCGGGCTGAGCCTGGAACACGGCCTGGCCATTGTCGACATCGGCGACGGACAAGGTGCCGCCGGTGGTCAGGTTGCCGGAAGCGTTGACAGCCGTGTCTTCCGAGACGGAGCCGGTATTGACACCGGAGATCACCGCGACGTCGTTGGTGCCCTGGATGGTGACCGTGACGCTCGACGAGGTCCCATCAGCGCTCTTGACGGAGAAGGTCTCGGTCAGCGACTGATCAGCGCGCAGCGCCTGAACCGTGGCGTTGTTGTTGGCAGCGGCGTAGGTCCAGGTGCCGTCGGTGGCAAGGGTGAAGGTGCCGTAGGTGCCCGCTGTGGCGGGCTGAGCCTGGAACACCGCCTGGCCGTTGTCGACGTCTGCGACGGACAGCGTGCCACCGGTGGTCAGGTTGCCAGAACCGTTGACAGTGGTGTCTTCGGTGACGGAGCCGGAGGTTGCGCCGGAAATGACGGCGGCGTCGTTGGCACCCTTGATGGTGACCGTGACAGAGGAGTTGGTGCCATCAGCGCTCTTGACCGTGAAGGTCTCGGTCAGCGACTGATCGGCACGCAGCGCCTGGACCGTGGCGTTGCTGTTCGCAGCTGCATAAGTCCAGGAGCCRTCGGCGGCGAGAGTGAAGGTGCCGTAGGTGCCCGCGGTGGCAGGTTGGGCCTGGAACACGGCCTGGCCGTTGTCGATGTCGGCGACGGACAGGGTGCCGCTGGTGGTCAGGTTACCGGAGCCGTTGACCGCAGTGTCTTCTGTGACGGAACCCGAGGTSGCGCCGGAGATGACGGCAGCGTCGTTGACACCCTTGATGGTGACCGTGACGCTCGAAGAAGTCCCGTCGGCGCTCTTGACGGWGAAGGTYTCGGTCAGCGACTGATCGGCGCGCAGGGCTTGGATYGTCGCGTTGCTGTTGGCGRCTGCGTAAGTCCASGTGCCGTCGGYGGCRAGCGYGAAGGTGCCGTAGGTRCCWGCAGTGGCAGGCTGRGCCTGGAACACGGCCTGGCCGTTGTCGACGTCGGCGACGGACAGGGTGCCRCCGGTSGTCAGATTGCCGGMGCCGTTGACCGCGGTGTCTTCGGTGACGGAACCCGAGGTCGCGCCGGAGATGACAGCGGTGTCGTTCGTGCCGT
>NZ_JBFUFP010001299.1:0-1340 GCF_056403375.1 Rhizobacter sp. P2_H2 | reverse complement strand
GCACGAAGAGCCCGCCGGCCGCATGCACCGCATCGGCGACCGCCTTCAGGTAGTTGTCGGGCAGGATCATCCCGGAGGCGGTCTCGACGTGCGCCGCGAACACCAGCGCCGGCGACTCGCGGCGGATAGCCTGCACCACCTCGTCGATCGGCGCCGGCGCGTACGGTGCCTGGTAGCCCGAGCCGGTGGGCCGCGCCTTCAGCACCGTGGCCGACGACGGGATCGAGCCCATCTCGAAGATCTGCGTCCAGCGGTAGCTGAACCAGCCGTTGCGGATCACCAGCACGCGCTGGCCGGTCGCGAACTGCCGGGCCACCRCCTCCATGCCGAAGCTGCCGCTGCCCGGCATCACGATCGCGGTCGGCGCGTGGTAGGTGCGCTTCAGCGTGTCGGTGATGCCGCGCAGCACGCCCTGGAACTTCTTCGACATGTGGTTCAGCGCACGGTCGGTGTAGACCACCGAGAACTCGAGCAGGCCGTCGGGATCGACCTGGGGCAGCAGTCCGGGCATGGGGTGTCTCCGTCAAGGTGTTGTGGGGCGCAGCGTAGCACCGGTCCGTTCCCTGCTGCCCCGCTTCCCTGCCATCATCGCGCGCATGCCTATCCACCTGAGCCTGCACCCGAGCCTGTGTTGCGCCGCTGCCGTGCTGCTGGCGGCTTGCGCCCCTTCACTTGTCCACCCGCCTGCCCCGCCGCCCGTCGTGCTGCTCGGCGAGGTGCACGACAACGCCGCGCAGCACACGCTGCGGCTCGCCGAGTTCAGGAGGCTGCTCGACGGCGGCGCGCGCCCGGCGCTGCTGATGGAGCAGTTCGACCGCGACCGCCAGCACGAGATCGACCGGCTGCGCGGCGCGACGCCGCCCCCGACGGCCGCGGCCCTGGTCGCCGCGGTGGCCGGCAGCGACTCCGGCTGGAACTGGCGCTTCTACACGCCCTTCGTGCAATTGGCGCTCGACCACGGCCTGCCGATCGTCGCGGTCAACGTGTCGCGCGCCGAGAGCCGCCAGGTGATCAGCCAGGGCCTGGCCGGCACCGGCTTCTCGGCCGACGTGCCGGAGGCGATCTGGTCGGCCCAGGCCGGCGACATCGAGGCGAGCCACTGCGGAATGATCGACGCCGCCACCGCCCGCCGCATGGCCGGCGCGCAGGTTGCGCGCGACCAGTTCATGGCGCGCATGGTCGAGGCCCATGCCGATCGCGGCGTGGTGCTGCTGGCCGGCAACGGCCATGTGCGGCGCGATGTCGGCGTGCCGCGCTGGCTGGCCGACGGCACGCGGGCGCGCAGCCGCAGCATCGGCTACCTGGAGGACACCGATGTGCCGCCGCCGGGGGCATACGAC
>NZ_JBFUFP010001298.1:0-1349 GCF_056403375.1 Rhizobacter sp. P2_H2 | reverse complement strand
ACCCAGCCACGTCCAACGGGTGTGAAGCCGATCGGCTCCGGCCTGTCTGACCACCGTCGCATCACCGCGTCCGCACGTTCAATGTTTGGCAGGGCGGTGCCGAGGACGCTGCCTGTCGCGCCGTTCATGCGAAACCCGACCCCCACCAGGTTCCGCAGATCACTGTTGCTGCGCCGCGGATGGGCGTGACGCAGGTCAGTGCCGCCAAAGGCGCGATCCCAGATCAGCGGGATTTCGGTGAACGGCAACGGATCGGAAGGCACGGGTCCGGCAAATCCTCGGGTCCAGACGCGATCTCCGGTGACCACCGCATGCTTGCGCATGCCGGCACCCGCGAAGTGAACATGCAGCCTTGTGATCGGACTGCCGTCTGGTGACACAGCGCTGGCGTGCAGCAGCACGTCGACCATCGGTTTCACCGGCGCGAAGTCCGTCTCGAAGCGGACCGACGTGGCGCCTGGATCGCCGTGGTGCTGGTCGGTGTAGACGAAGGGCGTCTGATCGGCTGACGGCACGCAACGACCCTGCGCGACAACGTCGAATGTTGCCTTGATGATCGCGACGCAGTGCTTCTGGCCGGTCTTGTCTATCGAGACGAAGCGATGAGCGAGGAAGGGCGTGGAGTTGTTGGTGATCTGCATGGCGGTCGTGCGGGTGCTTGCACATGCAACCCGGCAAGCATGTCGAATGACGCGTTCGAACCCGCGTCGCTCCGCTTCATGTCGGAGCAAGCGCGGACGCTGTACTTCAAGGGGGTGGCGCGAGGGAGTTGCGCCGTGGAGCGCTGGAGGCCGTGTGGCGAGCGCTCGTCTCAAGATGCACCTGATGAGGTGCCATGGAGAGCGGCGATTTGACTGCCAAGAAGAGGCCGCGTCAATACAGGCGTGTCACGTACGATCCGGCGCCGCACTCTCCGGAATCACCAATGAACATCCGCTGGCCCTTGCTCTGGACCGCCGCAGCCTACGCCGTCCTGAGCGCGATCACGTTCGTCGTCTATGCGATCGACAAGTCCGCAGCGCGCCGCCGCGGGCCACGCACATCGGAGCGCACGCTGCACCTGCTGTCGCTCGCGGGCGGCTGGCCGGGTGCGCTGCTCGCGCAGCGGTGGCTGCGCCACAAGTCCGCCAAGGCATCGTTCCGGCGCGTGTTCTGGGCCACGGTCGCCGTCAACGTGCTGGGCTTCGCGATGCTGTCGGCCAGCTTGCGCTGACCGGCGCGAGTCAGTCGCTGGAAGAAGCCGACTTCGCCGACGACTGCAACTTCTCCCCGCCCCGCTTCATCACCTCGCCGGTCTTCTCGACACCCTTGCGCACGACCTCGCCGGTCTTCTCGGCGCCCTTCTGGAT
>NZ_JBFUFP010001297.1:0-1352 GCF_056403375.1 Rhizobacter sp. P2_H2 | reverse complement strand
CGGTCGATGTGCAGCGACGCCTGCAGCCCGCGCAGCTGCGAATCGCTGGTCACGTCGCGGAACAGCGGGTCGGCGCGCAGCTTGCCTTGCAGCTTCTGCGCCCAGTCGTTCAGCTCGTCGGCCTTGACGCTCTGCAGGATGTATTGGTACTGCGCCTTGCTCTGGCGGCCGCCGAGCTGCAGGTTCTGGATCGGGCGCATGAAGACGCTGATGCCGGCCACGTCGCGCAGCTTGCGGCGCAGCCCCTCGACCACCTGGGTCATGTCCTGGCGCTCGGCACGCGGCTTCAGCGCGACGAACATGCGGCCGGTGTTCTGCGCGCCGCCGCCGCCGTTGAACGAGCTGACGGCCAGCACGTTCGGGTCGTCGCGGATGATGGCCGCGGCGCGGTCCTGCAGCCGCACCATCTCCGGGAACGAGGTGTCTTCCGAGGCTTCGGTCTGCACGCTGAGCTGGCCGATGTCCTCCTGCGGGAAGAAGCCCTTCGAGATGCTCGCGAACAGCCAGCCGGTGGCGAGGAAGGTGACCGCCGCGACCAGCACGACGGCCACGCGGTGTCGCAGCGCCACGTCGAGCGTGCGCGAGTAGGCGCCCAGCAGCAGGTCGAAGCCGCGCTCGAACGAGCGCACCAGCGCGCCCGGCGGCTTCTTGTGCGCGTCGTCGGTCAGGAAGCGGCTGGCCAGCATCGGCACCAGCGTCAGCGAGACGAAGGCCGACGCGATGATTGCCAGCGACACGATCACCGCGAACTCGTGGAACAGCAGGCCGATCACGCCCGGCATGAAGAAGATCGGGATGAACACCGCGATCAGCGAGGTGGAGATCGAGATGATCGTGAAGCCGACCTCGCGCGAGCCGCGCAGCGCCGCGCCGAACGGCGCCTCGCCGTGCTCGACGTGCCGCATGATGTTCTCGAGCATCACGATCGCGTCGTCGACCACCAGGCCGACCGCGAGCGTCAGGCCCAGCAGCGAGATGTTGTCGAGCGTGTAGCCGAAGCCCCACAGCAGCGCGATCGCGCCGACCAGCGAGACCGGCAGCGACAGCGTCGGGATCGCGGTGGCGACGAAGCGGCGCAGGAACAGGAAGATCACCAGCACCACCAGCACGATGGTGCCGAGCATCGTCAGCGTCACGTCGTGCAGCGATTCGCGCACCGACACCGAGCGGTCGTTGACCAGGTTCATGCGCACCGACTGCGGCAGCTGCGCCTGGAAGCCCGGCAGCGCGGCGCGCACCGCATCGACCACCTTGACGGTGTTGGCGTCGGGCTGGCGCTGGATGGCCAGCGTGATCGACGGCTCGCCGTTGTAGCTGGCGAAGGTCTTCACCGTCTCGTAGCTGTCCTCGAC
>NZ_JBFUFP010001296.1:0-1353 GCF_056403375.1 Rhizobacter sp. P2_H2 | reverse complement strand
CTCGAACACCGTCTTCGTCAGCGGCTTGTACTCGAGCAGCTGGAACAGCTCGTTCTCGAACACCACGCTGCCCTCGGTGGTGGCGACGTTGCGGCCGACCTCGAACACGCTTTCGTCGGTCTGCGAGACGTGGCCCTGCTGCAGATCCTGCACCAGGTGCTGCACGCCATGCAGGATGCTCTCGCCCTGCGTCTTCAGCGCGAGCTGCAGCGCCYCCGGGTTGAGCGGCAGGTAATTGCTCGGCGAGGCCGCCGCGACGTACTGCTGCACCGCGAAGCGGATGCGCTCGCGCGTCTTCTCGTCTCCCGTGACGCTGTCGGCCAGGCCCATCAGCGTGCGGGCGTTCAGCAGGTACAGCCGCGCGGTGAACGAGGCCATCGGGTTGTCGGCCCAGGCGGCGGCGCTGAAGCGGCGGTCGCCCAGCGGCTCTGGCCTGGTGGCGGGCTGGGTGGCACCGTTCGGCGGCGCCGCCGCGCCGATGCTCTGGTTCCACAGCGCGCTCGCCTGCGCCATGTAGTCGGCCTGCAGCGCGCTGAGCGCCGGCAACGGCAGGCTCAGCCCGCTCATCGACTTGAAAACGTCACCGATCGTCGCGCCGAACGCGTCGGCGCTGTCGTGGGCCACCGCTGCTTGATTCTTCACAGGTCTCCTTGCCGGCCTCGCACGGGCCGTCGCCTTGGGGTCAGTTTCGGGTCACACTCTTCGCTTCGACACCAGCCGCCGAGCGGCCTCAAAAATGTACCTCGTCGCGATTGCCTGGATGTACGTGGTTGTCATGATGAGCATCGCAGAGGCGACCAGCTCGCAAGGCACCGTGCTCGGCGCGGTCTTCACCTTGCTGCTGTACGGCGTGCTGCCGCTGTCGATCGTGCTGTACCTGCTGGGCACGCCGTCGCGGCGGCGCGCGCAACGGCAGGCCGAAGCCGCCGAGATGGCGACATCAGCGCAGCCAGACGGCAGCGGCCATCCGCCCGGTGATGCGATCGCGCCGGAACGAAAAGAACCGTGATGCATCGTCGACGGTGCACCAGGCGCCGCCCTTGATCTGCGTCACGCCCAGGCCCGCGAGGCGCCGGCGCGCGAGTTCAGGCAGGTTGGCCATCCACTTGCCCGGCGCATGGCCGCGGAACAGCGCCGGGTCGGCGCGTTGAGGGTCGTCGCCGAAGGCCTGCAGCACGTCCGGGCCCACTTCGAAGCGCTCCGGCCCGATGCACGGGCCGAGCCACGCCACCAGCGCGCCCGGCTCGCAGCCCGCCGCCGCGCACAGCGCCGCCACGGTGTTGTCGAGCACGCCACCGGCCAGGCCGCGCCAGCCGGCATGGGCCGCACCGACGGCCGGCGTGGCCACGGCGC
>NZ_JBFUFP010001295.1:0-1354 GCF_056403375.1 Rhizobacter sp. P2_H2 | reverse complement strand
GCGATCACCGGCGTGGTCATCTCGTACAGGCCGAAGAGCGCGATCCGTGACGTCGGGAAAGCGCTCGGCTTCTCGCTGGACGAGGTGAACACCATCGCGAAGGGGCATCAGTGGTGGGACGGCTCCGACATCGCCGACGACCGCGTACGTGAGGCTGGCCTCGAGCCCGACGATCTTCGCGTCCAGCAGCTGCTGCAGTTGACCTGGCAGCTCCTCGGTTTTCCGCGCCACCTGAGTCAGCACACTGGCGGCATGGTGCTGACGAAGGGGCCGCTCTCTSGCATCGTTCCGATCGAGAACGCTTCGATGGCCGATCGGACCGTCATCGAGTGGGACAAAGACGACCTGGACGCCATGGGCCTTCTAAAGGTGGACTGCCTGGCGCTCGGGATGCTCACCGCCATTCGCAAGGCGCTGGATTTCATCGGAGAGCGGCAGCAGACCGTCTTCGGCATGCAGGACATACCGGCTGAGGACACCGAGACCTACGACATGAT
This sequence comes from Rhizobacter sp. P2_H2, assembly GCF_056403375.1. Lineage (NCBI taxonomy): Bacteria > Pseudomonadati > Pseudomonadota > Betaproteobacteria > Burkholderiales > Sphaerotilaceae > Rhizobacter > Rhizobacter sp. P2_H2. The sequence goes on along the minus strand of NZ_JBFUFP010001295.1, from coordinate 857 downwards.
CTGCAAGGCCGACACCGTCGGGGTGTTCCAGATCGAAAGCCGTGCACAGATGAGCATGCTGCCGCGGCACCGGCCGCGTTGCTTCTATGACCTGGTGGTTCAGGTCGCGATCGTGCGCCCCGGGCCCATCGTCGGTGGCATGGTGCACCCGTATATCCGCCGGCGGCAAGGCCTTGAGCCAGTCACCTATCCGAGCGCTGCGTTGGAAGAGGCGCTGGGCCGAACGCTGGGCGTTCCCGTGTTCCAGGAGCAGGTGATGCAGATCGCGATGCTGGCCGCTGGCTACACGGCAGGGGAGGCCGACGGGCTACGCCGAGACATGGCCGCGTGGAAACGCAAGGGTGGGCTGGCCAAGCACTATGACCGCATCGTCGATGGAATGACGAGCCGCGGATATGAGAAGGCGTTCGCCGAGCAGATCTTCAAACAGATTCACGGGTTCTCGGAGTACGGCTTTCCGGAGTCACACGCGGGCTCGTTCGCGCTTCTGGTCTACGCGAGCTGCTGGATCAAKCGGCACCATCCCGCGGAGTTCCTTGCGGCGCTGATCAACTCGCAGCCGATGGGGTTCTATTCGCCGTCGCAGCTGATACGCGACGCCAAGGCACACGGCGTCGAGGTGCGTGCACCGGATGTTCTCAGCAGTGATGTCGACTGCACCCTGGAGGATCTTCCGCACCTACCGGCTGTGCGCTTGGGATTGCGGCTGATCGCGGGGTTGGCCTCGGCCTCGGCAGCGCGCATCGTGGCAGCGCGATCGGAAGCTGCATTTGAGAGTGCTGACGATCTTGCGCGGCGGGCCGGTCTGGAAGCTCATGAGATGAAGCTGCTGGCGGCAGCGGATGCGCTCGCCAGCC
>NZ_JBFUFP010001294.1:0-1355 GCF_056403375.1 Rhizobacter sp. P2_H2 | reverse complement strand
CGGCTACGTGTTCCAGAACTACCGCGACGCGCTGTTCCCGTGGATCAGCGCCCGCGACAACATCGCCTACCCGCTGCGCCGCAAGGGCATGAAGGAAGCGCAGGTGCGCGAGCGCGTCGACGAACTGGTGAAGCTGTTCGAGATCCGCTTCGACCTGGCGCGCTACCCGTACGAGCTGTCGGGCGGGCAGATGCAGACGGTGTGCATCATGCGGGCGCTCGCGCCGCGGCCCGAGGTGATGTTCCTCGACGAACCGTTCTCGGCGCTCGATTTCGAGATGACGCTGTTCATCCGCGAGAAGCTGCAGGAGGCGCACCTCGCGACCGGCGTGACGATGGTGATCGTCTCGCACGACCTGGAAGACGYGGTGTTCCTGGCCGACCACATCCTGCTGCTGACGCGCCGGCCGACGCGCATCGCCGAGTTCGTGCCCTTCGAGATGCCGCGGCCGCGCCTGCCGGAGGCGGTGTCCGACGAGCGCTTCGTGCGTGTGAAGGCGCACACGCTCGAGGTGTTCCGGCGGGAGATGAAGGCGTGACCGCATTGCAGCTCGACACGTACCAGCTGACCAAGCGCTTCGGCGCCTTCACCGCACTCGACGGCGTGTCGCTCGCGGTGCGGCCCGGCACCGTGCACGCGCTGCTCGGCGAGAACGGCGCCGGCAAGAGCACGCTGGTGAAATGCGTCGTCGGCTGGCAGCGCGCCGAAGAAGGCAGCGTGCTGATCGACGGCCGCGAGCGCGACATCGCGTCGCCGGTGGTCGCGCGCGAGCTCGGCATCGGCATGGTCTACCAGCACTTCACCGTGGTGCCGGGCATGACGGTGGCCGAGAACCTGCTGCTCGCGCGCGGCCGGCTGCCGGCCGTCATCCACTGGCCGAGCGTGCGCAAGGAACTGGCGGCCTTCCTCGAGACGACGCCGTTCAGGCTCGACCTCGATGCGACGCCGCAGCAGCTGTCGGCCGGCCAGAAGCAGAAGCTGGAGATCCTGAAGCAGCTGCTGCTGAAGCCGCGGCTCTTGATCCTCGACGAGCCGACCTCGGTGCTGACGCCGCAGGAGGCCGACGAGGTGCTGGGGCTGCTGCGCGACCGCGCGCATGCGGGCGATTGCAGCATCGTGCTGATCACGCACAAGTTCCGCGAGGTCACCGCGTATGCGGATGACGTGAGCGTGCTGCGGCGCGGCCGGCTGGTGGCGGCGCACCGGGTGGCCGAGACCGATCCTCGGCAGCTGGCGGCGGAGATGATCGGGGCGGCGGGCGAAACAGCGGATGACGTTGCTGCCGAGGCGAAGCGCGAGTTCGCGCCGCCGCAGCGCACCGAGCGCGAACGCGGCGCCGCGCGGCTGACGATCGA
>NZ_JBFUFP010001293.1:0-1356 GCF_056403375.1 Rhizobacter sp. P2_H2 | reverse complement strand
GCGGTGGTCCCGGCCCCGGCTCTGGCCGCGACCGTCGCGCTGCTGCAGCCGCCCGCGGCCGCCGCCGCTGCCACCGATTCCTGTCCCCCTGCGCGCCGGGCCCTGGGCCTGTGCGAGCTCCCGACGCCTTGAGCGCCGTTCACCGTCCACCGGAGAAATCCATGCGCCAACTTCTTCTCACTGCGGCCTTGTGCCTCGCTTCGCTGGGCGCCCATGCCGGCGACCGCATCGTCACCGGCTCCGACCGCGGCACCTACATCGAGATCGGCCGCGACCTGTCGCGCTTCATCGGCAAGCCCGCCGGCCTGCCGCTGGAGGTGCTGCCGTCCAAGGGCTCGGCCGAGAACGTGCGCCGGCTGCGCTCGGAGCCCGGCGTGCGGCTCGCGCTGGTGCAATCCGACGTGTACCGCGCCTACCTCGACCAGGCGAACGCCGGCGATGCCGAGGCGGCCCGGCTGATCAAGCCGCTGCGCGTGGTGATGCCGCTGTACGACGAGGAGATCTACTTCGTCGCACGCGCCGATTCGCCGCTGCGCTCGATCCACGAGCTGCGCGACAAGCGCATCAACGTCGGCCCGGTCGGCAGCGGCACGGCGCTGACCGCGACCACGCTGTACCGCGCGATGTTCGGCAGCCCGATGCTGGAGCAGAACACCAGCTTCCTGTCGAACGAGGAGGCGCTGGTGAAGCTCGCGACCGACAAGTCGATCGACGTGGTCGTGATCGTCGCCGGGCAGCCGGCCAAGCTGTTCGCCGACATGAAGTCGGAGGCGCGCCAGTACATCAAGCTGCTGACGCTCGACCGCGCGGCGCCCGAGACGCAGGCGCTGGACGGCRCCTACGTGCCGGCGCAGATCCGCAGCACCAGCTACCCGAACTGGCTGACGCAGGACGTGACCTCGCTGTCGGTCAAGTCGATGCTGGTGACCTACGACTACCAGTCGCCGGAGGTGCGCAGCTCGCTGACGCGCTTCGCGAAATCGATGTGCAGCAACTTCGAAAAGCTGAAGAGCGACGGCCATGCGAAATGGCAGGAGGTGAGCCTCGCGCCGCCGCAGCTGCCGAAGGGCTGGACGTACTACGCGCCGACGCAGAAGGTGCTGTCGCACTGCGACAGCGAGGCCGAGCCGGACCATGGCGCGGTGGCGTCTGCCACCAAGGCACCGGCCGCATCGAGCTGCTCGCAGAGCCGCGAGGTACTGGGCCTGTGCCGCGTGGCGTCGCGCTGAACGGCCATGTCGATCCCGGGTGCCAAGGGACCGCTGCTGCCGGCGCGGTCGAACCCGGTTGGCCCSGGGATCACGCCGGGGCCGGGACCCGGTGCCCGGCCACCGATCGGGCCGCGCCCGTCGACGC
>NZ_JBFUFP010001292.1:0-1356 GCF_056403375.1 Rhizobacter sp. P2_H2 | reverse complement strand
CTCGGTGGGCCGCTCGTCCGGCAACCGGGTGTTGCTGGACCAGGCGTTGGCGGGTGTCTCCGGTCGCCCGCAGGCCATCTACGAGGCGCAGCACGTCACGACGACACTCGGCCTGGTCGAGGCCGGGCTCGGCGTCGCTGCGGTGCCTTCGATGGCGATGCCGGGCCCTGACCACCCACTCCTGGTGAGCCTGCCGCTGGTCGATCCCGTGGTCACCCGCAAGGTCGGGCTGATCTGGCGTCGCGGGCGCCCGCTGTCACCTGCGGCGCAGCAGTTGTTCGATCTCTTCGGCGAGGTGAAGGCCGGGCGGAGGACTGGACGAACCGCGTAGCTGCCAGCCCGGCGCTTCGGCCGGGAGACTCACCGCGCCAGCGCCGCGACCTCTGCGGCGCTCAACGCGCCCGCATGCACGCGGAAGTCCTGGATGCGGCCGTCGAACGACGGATGCCCCCAGTTGCGACCCAGGAAGGCCACCTGGTCGCCGACCTGGCGCGGCGACAGCAGGATGTCGTCGGATTTCGCCACTTCGGTGCCGTCCAGATACAGCCGCGCGGTGTTGCCCCGCAGCGTGACCGCCAGATGGACCCAGCGCCTGACAGGCAGGGCACTCGGCGCCTCCACCACCTGCGAGTCGTTGTGGCCTGCGCCGGCGATCACGAAGCGCAGCACGCCCTGACCGCCGCTCTGGGGCGCGATGCACATGTAGCTGAATCCGTCCTGCCCCGCGTAGAACATGCAGGTGTCCCAGTGCAGCCCATTCGCGTAGGCCCACAGGGACACGCTGAAATCGTCGAGGTCGCCGAACAGCCCCGGCGGCAGCTGCAGGCCCGCCTTCTTGCCGTCGAACACGAGGGCCTTGTCGTTGCGACGCCCGTCGCCCCAGGCCGCGCCGTCGAGCAGCGTGCCTTGCACCGAACCCGAGGTGCCGGCGGCGCTGAACAGCGTGCCAGCCGTGCCTGAGTTGTTCACGCCGTTCAGCGGCATGGCCAGGCGGGGCTCGCCCGGAACGGCGATGCGGGCCACGTTGGAGCCGGTGCCCGGGGCACCGGTGCCCTGGGCGGTGACCTGGTAGAACCAGACGCCGTTGGCCGGCATGTCGCTGTACGTGAGCAGTTCGCTCGCCGAGACCGTGCCGAGAAGGGTGAAGGGACCGTTCGCCTGTGCGCTTCGCTTGACCGCATACGAGGTCGCGCCGAGGCTGCCCCACCACGACAGCACGACGCGGTCGCCGCGCAGATGGGCGGTGAGGCCCGATGCCGGCTTCATCGTCTCGGAATAGCCAGGACGGCGATGGATCAGCGTCGGCCACCACACGTCGTCGCTGCTGCCGCCGTACTTCGGCTCGCACTGCAAGGC
>NZ_JBFUFP010001291.1:0-1359 GCF_056403375.1 Rhizobacter sp. P2_H2 | reverse complement strand
GTCGCTGGACATGAGCCTGGACGAAGTGCGCCCGCTGCTCGACTTCCTGGACCACCCGCAGGCCGATTGCTCGAAGGTGGATGCGGTGATCGAGGGCCACCTGGCGCACGTGCGCGAGCGGCTGGCGAGCCTGCAGGTGCTGGAGCGCCAGCTGGAGCTGCTGACGCAGGTGTGCGGCCCGCAACGCATGCACGAACTTTGCGGCATCGTGATGGCGCTGTCGAAGGATGCGCCGGGCGGCGTGCCCCCGACCGGCCGCGGCGTGCACACGACCTGAATCCCGACCCTACAATTCGCGCCGCAGCGGTCCGTGGCGGCCGCGTTCCGGAAAGCCTCCTCATGAACAACGAGCCCCCCGCCGACAAGCCCGTCGGTCACAACCAYGGTCCCGACCTCTCRCACATCGCCCCGCGCGACAAGGCGGAGATCCTGGCGCAGGCCCTGCCGTACATCCGAAAGTTCCATGGCAAGACCATGGTCATCAAGTACGGCGGCAACGCGATGACCGATCCGGCGCTGCAGCAGGATTTCGCCGAAGACGTGGTGCTGCTGAAGCTGGTGGGCATCAACCCGGTGGTGGTGCACGGCGGCGGGCCGCAGATCGAGGACGCGCTGGCCAAGATCGGCAAGAAGGGCACCTTCATCCAGGGCATGCGCGTCACCGACGAGGAGACCATGGAAGTGGTCGAGTGGGTGCTGGCCGGCCAGGTGCAGCAGGACATCGTCGGGCTGATCAATGCGGTCGGCGGCAAGGCCGTCGGCCTGACCGGGCGTGACGGCGGGCTGATCCGCGCGCACAAGCTGAAGATGGTCGACCGCGACGACCCGACCAAGGTGCACGATGTCGGCCAGGTCGGCGAGATCGAGTCGATCGATCCGTCGGTCGTCAAGGCGCTGCAGGACGACCAGTTCATCCCGGTGATCTCGCCGCTCGGCTTCGGCTCGGAGAACGAGAACTACAACATCAACGCCGACGTGGTCGCCGGCAAGCTGGCCGAGGTGCTGAAGGCCGAGAAGCTGCTGATGCTGACCAACATCCCCGGCGTGCTCGACAAGCAGGGCAAGCTGCTGACCAACCTGTCGGCGCGCGAGATCGACGAGCTGTTCGACGACGGCACGATCAGCGGCGGCATGCTGCCGAAGATCGCTTCGGCGCTCGATGCCGCGAAGAACGGCGTGAACACCGTGCACATCATCGACGGCCGCGTGCCRCACGCGATGCTGCTCGAGATCCTGACCGAGCAGGCTTACGGCACGATGATCCGGAGTCATTGAGCCCCCCAGTCGCTTCGCTCCTGCCCCCAAGGGGCGCTACCCAGCGGCCCGGCAAAGCCGGTTCCGCGGGCGTTGCTTGATGGG
>NZ_JBFUFP010001290.1:0-1359 GCF_056403375.1 Rhizobacter sp. P2_H2 | reverse complement strand
GTTCACGGTGGCAGGGCGTGTGCTGGTGCTGATCGTGAAGCCAGTGTGCATGCCGCACGCAGGCGGTGCGCCCCCGTAACCGAACGGTCGTACGTCGACCCGAAGCCGGGGGGCAGGTAAGCTGCACGGGCACTTCACAACTGACACAGGTCACTTGCATGACGATCACGATCCGGCGCGCCTGCCCCGATGACGCTCCCGCCTATGCCCGCATCATGGGCGATCCGCAGGTGTTCCCGGGCTTGATGCAGATGCCGCATACCGATGCGCCTTCCTGGAAGGCGCGGCTCACCGACACCTGCGCGCCGGGCAAGACCGACCTGCCGCTGGTGGCCGAGTTGAATGGCGAGGTGGTGGGCACCGCAGGATTGCACCCGGTCGGGCCGCAGACGCGCCGGCGGCACGTGCTGGTGCTGGGCATCTCGGTCGCCCCGTCGGCGCAAGGCCAGGGCGTGGGCAGCGCGCTGATGGCCGCGATGTGCGATTACGCCGACAACTGGGTCGGCGCGCTGCGCCTGGAACTGCACGTCTACACCGACAACCTCGTCGCGCTGCGCCTCTATCGCAAGTTCGGCTTCGAGATCGAAGGCACCTTCAAGGGCTATGCGTTGCGCGACGGGCAGTATGTGGATTCGCACGCGATGGCGCGTTTCCACCCGAACCCACCGCGCATCGCGACCGGCTGACGGGCGCCTGTGCGACCATCTCGCCCTCGGCAACGCGGCAGCGACGGAAGGGCAGGACGTGAGCATGGTCAGAGGCAATCGATTCGTCGTGGCGGACATCGGGCAGGCGGCGATGCTTGCGTTGTGGGTGGCGCTGCCCGGGCTGGCGGCCGCGCAGTCAGTGACACCGTCGGTGGTGGAACCGGCGGTGACGTTCCCGGTGAAATCGGCGGCGGAGCTGGTCACGACGCCGCTGACGACGCCGCCAGCCGACGCCGAGCCGGCGCCCGACGGTGCGGCGCTGCGCTCGATCTGGGCCGACCCGCGCGCCGTGGCCCGCCTGTTCCGCGACGCCTGCGTGCAGACCGAGGGCCAGGCCGCTGCCGCGGTCGACTGGGCCCTGGCCCAGGGCTTCTTCCCGGTCGACCCGATGCGCGGCTCCACCGATGAACTGCTGGCCGGCGAGCCCGGCTCGGTGCTTGCTGCACCGGGCAGCGACAGCCGCGTGCTGCTGGTGGCCGCGCAAGGCTCGCGCTGCATGGTGTGGGCCGAGCGTGTGTCCGGACCGGGCCTGCGGCTGGCGCTTGTCGAGCTGACCGGCGAACTCGGCGGCAAGGGCGCCCGTGTGCAGCTGCAGGCGGAGCGCAACATCGAACGCTCGGGCGCCTGGCGCAGCCAGATGCAGTGGCGCTAC
>NZ_JBFUFP010001289.1:0-1360 GCF_056403375.1 Rhizobacter sp. P2_H2 | reverse complement strand
AGCGTGGCCAGGTCGCCGGCCAGGCGCAGGCAGTCGCGGTGCAGCTCCTTCGGGTGCGCATTCGGCACCGCGGTGTGCTGGCTGAAGATCGGCTCGTTGCGGTTCAGCGTCTGCAGCATCAGGAAATCGGCCAGCTCGGAGACGCCGTGGCTCAGCTGGCCCATGCGGCCGGCGAGCGCCTGCGCGCGCTGCAGGATCAGGCCGTGCAGCAGCGAGGCGCTGGCCGACAGCTGGGCGGTGGCCTCGATCGCCACCTGCGGCGGGATGTAGCTGCGTTCGAGCGTGACCTGGCCGTCGCTGCGGCGCTCGGCCACCAGCGCGACGCCGAGCAGCGCATAGGCCTCGGTGGCCTCCTTCGCGCGCACGAAGCGCATGCGCAGCCGGCCGGTCTGGATGGCGGCCGGCTCGTCGCTCGCGTCGGTGTTGTCGCGCACGTTCTCTTCGGCGGCCTCGAAGCGGCACAGCTCGTCGGTGCCGCTGAAGTCGACCTCGTTCAGGCCCTGGCGCTGCAGCGGCAGCGCGAGGTAGATCAGTTCGCCCTTCACGTCGGCCGGCAGCTCCATCGGCGGCGGCAGCGGGTCGAGCAGCGGCATCGAGAACGGCGTGCCGTCGGGCAGCAGGCCGGCGGCGCGCGTGAGGCCCAGCTTGCCGAGCGCGAGCAGGCCCTCGTCGATCTCCAGTTCGGAGAAGCCCCAGGCGAACGGCGTCACGCAGCGGGTGCGCGCGTCGACCAGGCGCTCGATGTAGCGGGTTTCCTGCTGGAAATGGTGGGGCTGCAGGAACATGCCCGACGACCAGACGACCTTGGCGCGCCAGCTCATGGAGAGATCCGTCCGTTCACGGTGGGGGTTGGGGGTTTCAGGGCTTGATTTCAGGCTGCGTGCGGGTGGCCTGCACGGCGATGTCGTCCAGGCTGACGGCGACGATGTTGGTGCGGTTCGCGGCGACCGGGATCACGGCGCGCCAGCGGGCGCGCTCGAGCTCGCGGAATGCGACCATCACGCCGATGAACCTGGTCTCGGGCGACAGTTTCTTCTCGAGCGGGCGCTTTTCGCCGGGACGCAACACGAATTCCTCGCGCGACACCAGGTCGGGGCCGAGCACCTGCTGTTCGCGTTCGAACAGCGAGACGAAGTCGGCCGACTCGAACTGCGCGTTGGCCTTCAGCTCGAAGACGCGCACGACGACCGGGGAGGCCCGCTTGCGCGCGTCGGGGTTGATCTGGGCACCGGCGGCGACCTCGCCCTTCAGCGTGGCGGGCCCGGCGAAGGGGTTGAACTTCTCGACGGTGGTGCAGCCTGCGACGAGGCCGAGAACGGCCAGCGCGGCGGTGATGAGCAGTTGGCGCATGGTGCGGCGA
>NZ_JBFUFP010001288.1:0-1366 GCF_056403375.1 Rhizobacter sp. P2_H2 | reverse complement strand
GGGCATCGCGTTGACGGTGTGCGCGATCCCGCTGTGGACGCAGCTCTCGCTGCTCGACGAGTGCCGCGACGGCGCGGAACGGGCACTGGCGATCGGCGCCCGGCAATCGCTGCTGGCGCTGCGCGACCGCATGCAGCTGGCCGCGGCGCTGGCGCTCGCCACGCTCTACACGCGCGGGCCGCGCCCCGAGACCGATGCGCTGTGGAAGGCCGCGCTGCGCGACGCCGACGACGGCGGCGATGCCGCATTCCAGCTGCGCACCTTGTGGGGGCTGTCGGTCTACCTGGTCTTTGCGGGCCAGTACCGCACGGCATTGGGCTACCTGCGCCGCCTGCGCAACGCGGCACGCCGGCACGGCGATGCCGCCGACCGGCTGGGCGCGGAGCGCCTGATCGCGACCAACCTGCACTACTTCGGCCGGCAGGGCAGCGCCCGCGCGCGCCTGGAGAAGGTGCTGCGGGCGTACGCCGACCCGGTGCAGCATGCGGACATCTCCCGCTTCCAGTTCGACCAGCGCGTCGTCGCGCGGGGCACGTTGGCCACCGTGCTGTGGCTGCAAGGCCTGGCCGACCAGGCGGTGCGCATTGCGCACGAGGCGGTCGAGAGTGCGCAGGCCGCGAGCCACCCGGTCTCGCTGTGCAATGCGCTGGGGCACACCGCCATCCCGATCGCGCTCTACACCGGCGACCTGGCGGCGGCCGACGCGCTGATGCTGCGCCTGCGCGCGCACCTGCGGCAGCATGCACTCAGCGTGTGGTGCCTGCTCAGCCGCTGCCTGCAGGGCATGATCAGCATCGAGCGCGGCGATGGTGCCTGCGTCGACGAGCTCGCGGGCCTGCTCGGCCAGCTGCGTGCATCGGGATATGGCCTGCGCCAGTCGTTCTACAGCGCCGCACTGGCCCGCGGCCAGGYGCTGGCGGGCCGGCCCGGCGAGGCGCTGGCGACGCTGGACGATGCGCTCGCGCTGTGCGAACAGACAGCAGAACGCTGGTTCCTGCCCGAGCTGCTTCGCATCAAGGGCGAGCTGCTGCGGCAGGACGCGCGTCCAGGCGCCGAAGCGCTCTTCAGGCAGTCGCTGGGGCTGGCGCGGCGGCAAGGCGCGCTGGCGCTGGAATTGCGCGCGGCGCTCAGCCTGGCCGAACTGCTGGTCGATGGCGGCCGCGCCGGCGAGGCCGAAGCGCTGGTCGATGCGGTGCGCGCCCGGTTCACCGACGGGCATCGAACGGCCGACCTGGCGCGGGCCGCGCGGCTGGTCGCCGATCTGCGCGAGGACGCGCGCGGCGTCCTTCAACTCACGGCGGACCCGGAAACACCTGCTCGAGATACGCGACGAATGCCTTGACGTTCGGGCTGCCGCGCTGGTGGC
>NZ_JBFUFP010001287.1:0-1369 GCF_056403375.1 Rhizobacter sp. P2_H2 | reverse complement strand
CAGCTCGCGGTGCACCTGCAGGCGCGTTCGGCGGCCTGGAGCGTGGGCTACATCCAGCAGCATGCGGCGCGCCACGGCTTCGTGCCGGGCGTGGTGCCGGGCCGGCTGGTGCTGCCGGCGGCCGACGAGGGCGCGCCGCCGGTGCTGACGCTCAGCTTCGATCCGCAGGCGGCCTTCGCCGACGACCCGAACAAGTCGGTGGTGCGCGACGTGACGCTGAGCTTCGACGTGCCGCAGACCGATGCGCGCGCCGAGCCGTTCATCGCGTGGCAGGCGAGTGCGCAGGCCCTGTCGCTTGGCATGGATGCGGCGATCGTCGACGACAACGGGCAGCCGCTGCGGCCCGAAGGGTTCGCGGCGATCGGCGGGGAACTGGGGCAGCTGTACCAGGCGCTGGAGACGCACGACCTGGCGGCCGGCACGGCGGCGGCGCGGCGGCTGTTCAGCTGAACGCCTGGTGCGTTCGTTGGCCACGCACCGGGCCTGCGATAGGATCGCTGCCGGCCGCGGAGGGCGGCCGTCATCATCCATACCTACTTGCACACCAACATGAAACGCATCCTTGCGATCCTGATCTGTTCCTTTCTCGCCGGCTGCGGCACGCAGATGAAAGTGGCTGCGGTCGACGAGAAGACCGGGCTGTTGAAGTCCGACCTCGGTTCGATCTCGAAGGCAACCGTCGTGACGGCCAAGACCATGCCGCTGGCGCCGTTCAAGGGCCTGGCCTTCATCTCCGGCGGTGGCGATTTCGGCGTCAATCAGCTGAAGGCAGTCAAGTACTTCGATCAGGTCGTGAACTACGACGAGCTGCAGAAGCTGGTGATCGTCAACAACCTGCAGGACAAGGTGCCCAGCCTGAGCGAGCCGATCGGCCTGAACAAGCTGTACCGGGCCTACAAGCCGTTCCTGTGGGTCAACTTCAAGCGGGTGCAGAAGGACAACAAGCCGTACCTGCAATTGATTGCGACCAACCCGGACACGCTGGAAGACGTCTTCGTCAGCGAGGTGTACCTCGATTTCGTGTGGGCCGGCGTCAACGATCAGAACTCGCGCTACCCGCTGTTCAATGCCCTCATCGAGTGGCTGAACAAGAACCGCTGATCGGTCGTCAGCGGGGCAGCCGCTGGTGCACGGCCGCCACGGCCTGCCCCAGCTCGATCACCGCCAGTGCGTAGTAGCTCGACCAGTTGTAGCGCGTCACCGTGTAGAAATTCGGCGTGCCGGCGATGTAGCTCGGCGCGGCCTCGCCGTTCTGCAGTTCGATCAGCGCGAGCTTGTCGCCGAACTCGCGCGCCGCGGCCGGCAGCCCGGCGCCGTGCGCGAGGAACTCCTGCGGCGTGAAGCTCGGCACGATGTCGGGCACCAGCAG
>NZ_JBFUFP010001286.1:0-1372 GCF_056403375.1 Rhizobacter sp. P2_H2 | reverse complement strand
CCCCTTTACGCGACTCTTGGAGAAGATTAGCTGGGAGATGGTTCCGACGACGCCGATGGAACTTCTGGAGGCCTTTGTCGACGCGCTGAGCGCCCTGTTCCTTGGGTGGCTTGCAAGTGATACCTATCACACCCGCTGGCGCCAAGAAAGGCAGGGAGCAGAAAAAAACGTTGAACCGAAGAAGCGCCATCCGACAAGCCCTCGTTGACGAACAGTCGTCAATAGGGACACGCTCCGCAGGCGCAGCGCACCGCCGCTTTGCGGCAACAAGCAGGCGCGCGACGATCGCGCGTGACAGGCCGCAACCTCTACGCAGGTGACTTTCCTTAAAAGTCGTACCAGTGCTCSGTGACCACYGTCACGTCGATCGTCTTCACCTCGCCCGTATTGAYTTCCGTCACCGTGCACCGCTGSACCCCGCTGAGGGTGTTGGCCTTGCCCACGACCGACGGCGCAGCGGCATTGCGCCGGAACTGTGTCGTCGGCAAGTTGGGTGACATCGCGGTCGCGGCCGACCCCGACAATGTCGCCCAGGCATAGGTGAAGACCCCCGCCCCGCCCTGGACCGTCAGCGTCACAGGGCTGGTGGTCACTGGCACGGATGCACCCCGAGTCGCCGTGAAGCCCGAGCCCCACACGGTCGCCGTCGAGGCCGTCAACACGAACGAACCGCTGAAGACCTTCCGCGCGACGCCACCCGCATCGAACCGCCAGATCTCGCGCGCCTTGCGCGGCGTGCCACCTGGGTCGTAACGCCACACCTCGCGAGCCTTGCGCGCCACACCCCCCGCGTCATATCGCCACATCTCTGCCATGTGCGCGGCTCCCGTCAGTAGACGAACACGATGTCGCCCGGCGCGCCGCCCGACGGCTGGCGGCGGGCATCGTGCCAGCCGAGCTGCAAGAGCAAGCCAAGCGTCCAGTCGCCTCGGCGGCCTTGCTCGGACCGGTGATTCGAGCGTGGCTGAACTCCGGTGAACCGTCGCAGAGTGACCAGGACACTCTCGGTCCCATGATCAATGGTCTGGCGCCACTCAAGTTGATCGATCTCAACTATCAGTGGGCCGAGCGATGGGTGCGCCACATGAAGTTGGAGAGCAACCTGTCGCCGGGCAGCATACGAAAGCGCGTGCAAGCTGTTGCTCGCGCGATCGACTGGCACCTCCGCAAGTCGCCCGCCGCAATGGTCGGCAATCCACTGCGCCTGTTGCCTCGCGGGTACTCCAGCTACAACGCGAAGGACGCGCGAGAAGTCGAAGCGCTCGGCAAGGCGGCGAGGATCGATGTACAACGCGACCGCCGCTTGCTGCCCGCCAAGGGGACCGAGCTGGGTGAAGAGGCGCTGATCCTGAATGCCCTCGATGGGCACAAG
>NZ_JBFUFP010001285.1:0-1373 GCF_056403375.1 Rhizobacter sp. P2_H2 | reverse complement strand
TCTTGATCGACTCCTTGAAGGCCTTCACGCCGTCGCGGCCGAAGGCGTAGTCCTGCGCGAGCGTCGTGATCGTGACGCCGGGCTTGTCGAGCGCGACCGCGTTGGCGATCGCATCCTGCGAGCTGTTGCGCCCGGTGCGGAAGATGTAGCGGTTCCACTTGTCGCCGGTGATCGAATCGGCGACCGCGGGCTCGACCAGCAGCAGCTTCTTGTACTCCTCCGCCACCGGCAGCAGCGCCAGCGCGACGCCCGACGACGACGGGCCGACCGCGATGTCGGCGTTGTCGTCGCCATAGGCCGCGGCGAGCTGGCTCTTGCCGACGTCGGGCTTGCCCTGATCGTCGCGCTCGATCACGATGAGCTTGCGGCCAGCCACCGTCATCGTGCCGCCGGTCGCGTAGTCGAGGCCCATCATGAAGCCGGTCTGCGTCTGCTTGCCGTAGGCCTCCAGCGGGCCGGTCTTGCTGTAGACGTGGGCGATGCGGATGTCCTTGGGCTGCGCCAGCGCGCCGGTGGCGGCGATGGAAAGCCCGGCCAGGGAAAGGCAGGCCAGCAGCGCCATCGGGCGCCGTCGGGTCGCGGTCATGCTGTCTCCTGTTTTATTGGAATGGTGATGCGCGTGCACCATCACAGCGCAAGCGACGTGCCACACCTGGCGATCGTGCGCCACGCCGTTCAAGCCCTTGAGTGGCAAGGACTTTGTGTCAGCAGCTTCGGGTTGTCCCGGGGGCCGCGCCAGGCGGCAGTGGATGGAACGCGGACAGTGCGCACTGTCCGCCGAGCAGGCAAGTGCCTAGAACTTGCGCATCGAGGCGAGCTGCGGCGAGGCCTCGGTGACTGCGGTGTCGAACGGGTGCGTCAGCATGCGCGACGACTTCAGGATGCGACTCACGTAGCCCAGCGTCTCGGCATACGGCGGCACGCCGCGGTAGCGGTTCACCGCGCCTTCGCCGGCGTTGTAGGCTGCCGCCACGAGCGTCACGTCGCCGCGATAGTAGGCGAGCAGCCAGCGGATGTAGGCGAGGCCGCCGCGGATGTTCTGCGCCGGGTCGAACGGCCGCTTCACGTTGAAGCGGGCGGCCGTCTCGGGGATCAGCTGCATCAGGCCCTGCGCGTTCTTCGGCGATTGCGCGACCACGTCGAAGTTCGATTCGACCTGGATGAACGCGAGCGCGAGCTGCGGATCGACGCGGTACTCCGGCGCGATGGTCTTCACGAGGTCGACGATGTACTTGGGGCCGTTGGTCCGCAACTCGGCGGTGGGTGCTGCGGCGACGGGTGTGGCCTGCACCGCCGCCGCGACGACGGGCGCGGGCGGGCGCATGCAGTCGGGGATGTCGGCGCCGGGCTGGCCGACGCGCTCGAGCATGCGC
>NZ_JBFUFP010001284.1:0-1373 GCF_056403375.1 Rhizobacter sp. P2_H2 | reverse complement strand
CGTCAAGCCATTGCGCGCTCATCGGTGATGAGACCCCAGGTCGGCGCGGCTGATACATGCCGGACACCAACCGTTCACTCGCTGTTACKCAGCGATCCGGCGCATTCGCGCGACATTGACACGCGGTTCCTAAGCTCTTGTCCATACCACAACACCCACAGGAGCCCGCCATGCAGACCGCCACGATGCACACCGAATCCGCCGTCCGCCCGCCGATGCCGATGCATTCTGCTGCTGCGGCAGCGCGCGGCCCGGCCCGGCCCGACGCCGACACGGTGTGCGCCCGGGTCAACGACTCGCTGAAGCTGCTGGCCGGATCCRTCGAGCTGCAACGCCGCATCGTGCATGCCGGCGACACGGTGTTCCAGGGCGGCCAGGGCTTCCAGTGCCTGTACATCATCAACTCCGGCTTCTTCAAGACGCTGAACGTCGCGGCCGACGGGCGCGAACAGGTCGTCGGGCTGCACTTCAAGGGCGACTGGATGGGCTTCGACGGCATCGCCCACGGCCAGTACGGCTGCGATGCGATCGCGATGGACACCGGCGAGGTCTGGGCCATCCGCTACGACACGCTGCTGCTCGCCGCCGCCCGCCAGCCGGCGCTGCTCGGCCTGCTGCATGCCGCGATGAGCCGCGAGATCTCGCGCGACCGCGATTCGCTGCTGTCGCTGGGGACGCTGCCGGCCGATGCGCGGGTGGCCGACTTCCTGCGCTACTGGGCCGAGTCTCTGTCGCAGCGCGGCCTGCGCGCCGACCAGATCACGCTGCGCATGACGCGCGCCGAGATCGGCAACTACCTGGGCATGACGCTCGAGAGCGTCAGCCGCGCGCTGTCGCGCATGGCGCGCAGCAACGTGATCCGCTTCACCGAGAAGGGCCGGCGCGACCTGTGCATCGCCAGCACCGAGGCACTCGCCTCGTTCATCCAGGCGGCGATGACGCCAGCGTCGCGGGTGCTGCAGTGATCGCCCGCACRATCGCGTCGGACAGCTCCTCGCGCGAATAGGGCTTGCGCAAGAGCTCCCACGGCAGCCCGATGCTGCCGTCGCCCACCATCGCCTCCGACGAATAGCCGGACATCAGCAGCACCGCCAGCGCCGGCCGCAAGGCCTTCGCGCGCCGTGCGAGTTCGGTGCCGCGCATGCCGGCCCCGAGGATCACGTCGCTGAGCAGCAGGTCGATCGGCTGCGTGCGTTCCAGCGCGGCCAGCGCCGGCTCGGCACTCGAATGGACCGTCACCTCGCACTTCAGCGCGAGCAGGAAGTTGCGGCACACCGCCAGCACCTCCGGGTCGTCCTCGACCACCATCACCCGCAGCCCCGGCGGCAGTGCCGCCGTCGCACCGCCGCGCGCCTCGGTGCGGTCGACCAGGT
>NZ_JBFUFP010001283.1:0-1374 GCF_056403375.1 Rhizobacter sp. P2_H2 | reverse complement strand
GCGCATGGGTCTGCCGCAGGAGGCCCAGGGTTTCAAGGCCTCCGAGGCGGGGCATCCGGATGTCGAGCAGGATCAGGTCCGGCTTGCTGCTGGCGAGCACGGACAACGCCTCGGTGCCGTCACCGGCCTCGCACAGCTCGAAGCCCAGGCCGCCCAGCATGTCGAGCAACAAGACGCGGTTGGTCACCACGTCGTCCACCACCAGGATCCTGCGCCGCACCCCGGCATAGCCGATCACGCAGCCAGGTGCCGATGGCGGTGCGGACGGGCTCTCCTGCGCAGCAGGCTCCAGCGCCAGGTCGAACCAGAAGCGCGTGCCTTCGCCCTTCGCGCTCTGAACGTGGATCTCGCTGCCCATCAGCCGCACGAACTGCCGGCTGATCGCCAGGCCCAGGCCGGTACCGCGGTTTCGGTCCTCGAGCCCACCCACCTGCTCGAACGGTTGGAACAGCCGTGACAGCTGCGCGGCATCCATGCCGGCGCCGCTGTCCTGCACTTCGAAGCGCAGCGCGTTCGAGCCGCCGGTCCGCACCCGCAATGTCACCGTGCCGCGCTCGGTGAACTTGACGGCGTTGTCGAGCAGGTTCARCAACACCTGCCGCAGCCGCTTCTCGTCGGCCCGGAAGGTCTCCGGCAGGTCGGCGGACAGCTCCGCACCCAGCTGCAACGCGGGCTTCTGCCTGGCCCTGACGCCCATCAACTCGACCAGGCCGTCGAGGTAGCGCGGGAGATCGAACACCGTCGGACACAGCTCGAACTTGCCGGCCTCGATCTTCGCGAGATCGAGGATGTCGTTGATCAAGGTCAGCAGGTGTTCGCCGCTCTGCCGGATGGCATTCACGCCCGCCTGCTGCCGCTGCGTCAGGTTCCTGTCCCGTTGCAGCAGTTGCGCGAAGCCCAGCACGCCGTTGAGCGGCGTTCTCAGGTCGTGGCTCATCGCCGCGAGGAACGCGCTCTTCGCCCGGTTGGCCACCTCCGCCCGATCCCGCGCAATCACCAATTCGGCGGTATGGGCCAGGACCATGTCCTCTGCCTGGCGCCGCCCGATCGCATAGCGGATCGCCCTCGACAGCAGGTCCGCGGTCACCTCGCCCTTCACCAGGTAGTCCTGCGCACCGGTGCGGATCRCCTCGAGCGCGACCGCCTCGTCGGTGAGCCCGCTCATCACCACCAGGGCCGGCACCTTCACCGGCTGCGCAAGCAATTGGCGCATCGTGTCGAGACCCCAGGTTCCGGGAAGGCCGAGGTCGAGCAACAGCACGTCGAAGTGCTGCTCCGCCAGCGCCTGCACACCCGCATCCAGGCTTTCGCACCAGGCCAGCGTGAACTCGTCGGTCCGCGATTGCGAGAGCATGTGCCTGATCAGGCGTGCAT
>NZ_JBFUFP010001282.1:0-1381 GCF_056403375.1 Rhizobacter sp. P2_H2 | reverse complement strand
GCTGGGTCGCCGGCAGCGGCTTCGAGGGCCGGCCGCGGCTGCTGGCCGAAGCGGCGCAGCTGCTGCCGCTGGTCGGCACGCCGGTGTCGGCGGTGTGCCGCGTGCGCGACCCGGCACTCTTCTTCGGCTTCCTCGCGTCGCATGGCATCCACCACCCACCGGTGCGGCTGGGCGCCTTGTCGCGCACGCTGCCGGACGACGGCTCGCACTGGCTGACCAAGGACGCGCTGGGCAGCGGCGGCTGGCAGGTGAGCTGCGCCACGCCGCAGCGGGTGGCCGAGATGCCGGCGCAGCACTACCTGCAGCAGGAGGCGCCCGGCGTGCCGATGTCGGCCACCTTCATCGGCAATGGCCGCCGCGCGGCGCTGCTCGGCTTCAACGAGATCACGGTGCGCCGCTTCGRCACGCGGCCGTTCGTGTTCTGCGGCGTGGTCGGGCCGGTGCCGCTCGAAGGCCGCGCCGCAGCGCAGGCACGCGCCGCCGTCGACGCGCTGACCGCCGGCTTCGAACTGCGCGGCCTGTGCAGCCTCGATTTCATGCGCGACGGCGACGAGATCGCGGTGCTCGAGGTCAACCCGCGCCCGCCGGCCAGCATGGCCTTGTACGGCGACGGCGTGATGGCGGCCCATGTGCAGGCCTGCCTGCACGGCGTGCTGCCGGCACCGCGCACCGGCCGGGATCCCATCAACGGCACCGAGATCGTGTTCGCACGCCACGGCGGGCGGGTCGACGAGGCGCTGGCGCAGCGGCTCGCTGCCTGGCCCGGGGCGCACGACCTGCCGTGCGCCGGCACGCGCGTCGCGGCCGGCGACCCTTTGTGCAGCCTGAGCACATGCAGCCTGAGCGCGAGCGGCGACGATCCCGAGGCGGTGAGAGACAGGCTGCACCGCGCCCGCGAGGCCTTGCTGGACACCCTGGAGACAGCACCATGAGCGACACGATCCTGAGCGTCAACGCGCGGGCGCGCCCGCTGGTCGAGCGCCTGCTCGCCGACGCCGATGCCCTGCAGGTCACGGTGCGCCGCGACGACCGCGGCGTGTGCATCGTCGATGCCGGCATCGAGGCGCGCGGCAGCATCGCCGCCGGCCTGCTGATCGGCGAGATCTGCATGGGCGGGCTGGGCCAGGTCGGCCTGCGTGCCGGCGCGCAGCACGGCTGGCCCACCTGGATCGAGGTGCGCAGCTCGCAGCCGGTGCTGGCCTGCCTGGGCAGCCAGTACGCCGGCTGGAGCCTCGCGGCCACGAAGGAGGAAACCGGCGGCAAGAAGTTCTTCTCGCTCGGCTCGGGCCCGGCGCGCGCGCTGGCCGGCAAGGAAGCCCTCTACCAGGAACTCGGCTACCGCGACCGCGCCGACTGCGGCGTGCTGGTGATGGAGGTCGAC
>NZ_JBFUFP010001281.1:0-1381 GCF_056403375.1 Rhizobacter sp. P2_H2 | reverse complement strand
CCCAGCCCCCAGCGCCCCGCATGCGCGAAGCGCGAGGCGGCCGGCAGCGTCGCGTCGTCGTCATGGGCCGAGCCGAACACCTCGGCCGCCGCCTTGTCGACGATGCCCGCGTCGACCCGCGGCTGGCCCTGCCCGTAGGCGCCCAGCAGCGCACGGTCGCACAGCAGGTTGATGCGCCGCGGCACGCCGCGCGAGAGCTGGAAGATGCGGTGGCGCGCCGGCCGGTCGAAGGGCAGCGCGGTGCGCATGCCGGCCACGGCCATGCGGTGGCGGATGTACTGCGAGGTTTCCTTCTCGCTCAGCGCCTTCAGGTGGTAGCGGGCGATCACGCGCTGCGCGAGCTGCTCGAGCTGCGGCCGCGCCAGCATGTCGCGCAGCTCCGGCTGGCCGATCAGGATGATCTGCAGCAGCTTGCGCTCGCTGGTCTCGAGGTTGGTCAGCAGGCGCAGCTGCTCCAGCACGTCGGGCGACAGGTTCTGCGCCTCGTCGATGATCAGCACGTTGTTCAGGCCGATCGCGTGCGTGCGCAGCAGGAAGTCGTTCAGCGGGTCGAGGTAGTCCTTGACGGTCGGCGCACCCGGGCCCGTGTGCTGGTAGGGGATGCGGAATTCCTCGCACACCGTCTTCAGCAGCTCGAACACCGTCAGCTTCGGGTTGAAGATGTAGGCGACGTTGCAGCGCTTCGGGATCTGCTCGAGGAAGCAGCGGCAGACGGTGGTCTTGCCGGCCCCGATCTCGCCGGTCAGCAGCACGAAGCCGCCGCCGCCGCGCACGCCGTACAGCAGGTGCGCGAGCGCCTCGCGGTGCCGCTCGCTCATGAACAGGTAGCGCGGATCCGGGGCGATCGAGAAGGGCTCCTGCTTGAGCCCGAAGAATGGCGCGTACATGGGGGCGGGGGTGACGGTGCGAGCGGCCGGTGCGGCCTCGCGCAGTCTATCGCCGCCCGCCATCGCCCTGACATGCCTGGCGCAGATACTCGCGGCGTGCCGTATCCGTATCCGCTCCTCGCCGCCCTCGTGCTGTGTTTCACCTTGCTGCCGGCGCATGCGGCCGGCGGGCACTTCGACGTCGACGCCGCCACCGCTGGCGAGTGGTCGGCCGGTGACGCCGCCAGCGTGCTGCTGGAGCACAGCCGGATCGTCGGCGAGCGGGTCTCGCGGCTGGGCGGACGCTGGAACCTGTCGAGCCGGCTCAGCCTGGACCTGAGCCTGTCACGCCATCGCCCGGCCGAGGCCGGCGGCTACACCGGCGCGACGCTGGGCCTGAACCAGGACTTCGGGGGCTGAATCGATCAGACGAACGAGTGGGCGAAGCCGACCAGGGCCATCGCGCCGGTCGCGAGCACGACCAACACCCAGTTCGGCAGGAAGCCGTGCGGGGC
>NZ_JBFUFP010001280.1:0-1382 GCF_056403375.1 Rhizobacter sp. P2_H2 | reverse complement strand
TCGTGGCGGCCGTGCGTCTGCACGACGGTCGGATTGCCCTGCAGGTCGATCGAATCGCGCGGGCTGTGGATCGAGCTGGTCGGCTTGATCGCGATGTTGACGGTGATGTCCTGGCCGGTGCTGATGCCGCCCAGCACGCCACCGGCGTTGTTGGTGCGGAAGCCCTGCGGCGTCAGCTCGTCGCCATGCTGCGTGCCGCGCTGCGCGACGCTCGCGAAGCCGGCGCCGATCTCGACGCCCTTCACCGCGTTGATGCCCATCATCGCGTAGGCGATGTCGGCGTCGAGCTTGTCGAACAGCGGCTCGCCCAGCCCGACCGGCACCTGCGCCGCCTCGACGCGGATGCGCGCGCCGACCGAATCGCCCGACTTGCGCAGCGCGTCCATGTAGGCCTCGAGTTCGGCGATCTTCGAGGCGTTGGCGGCGAAGAACGGGTTCTCGCCGATGTGCTGGTGGCCCTCGAACGGAATCTCCAGCTCGCCCAGCTGGGTCATGTGGCCGCGGAAGGTGGTGCCGTACTGCGCCTTCAGCCATTTGCGCGCCACGGCGCCGGCGCCGACCATCGGCGCGGTGAGCCGGGCCGACGCGCGCCCGCCGCCGCGCGGGTCGCGGATGCCGTACTTGTGCCAGTAGGTGTAGTCGGCGTGGCCGGGCCGGAAGGTCTGCAGGATGTTGCCGTAGTCCTTGCTGCGCTGGTCGGTATTGCGGATCAGCAGGCAGATCGGCGTGCCGGTGGTCTTGCCCTCGTAGACGCCGGACAGGATCTCCACCGCATCCGGCTCGTTGCGCTGCGTCACGTGGCGCGAGGTGCCRGGGCGGCGGCGATCGAGCTCGGGCTGGATGTCGGCTTCGCTGAGCTCCATCCCCGGCGGGCAGCCGTCGATCACGCACCCGATGGCCGGCCCGTGCGACTCGCCGAAGTTGGTGACGCGGAACAGGGTGCCGAGGGTGCTGCCGGACATGGGTGCCTTCAAGACGGAAAACGGGAACGAGGCGCCAACACATCGTGATGCGAAGGCGGCCTTGAAGTTTAAGGGTTCGTCCCTTGGGAGCGCAGCCCGGTGCTTCAAGAGCGGAATCCTTGCTGATTCAGCAATGCCGACTTGCCGGTGATGGGGTTTTTCACAGTCAGGGACAACCCTAGCATTCACCCCCAAGACGCAGCACCGGTCGGTGTCTGCCACGCGGTCGGAGTTGGACGCGTGCCTGTGGGACAAGGGGTCCACCTACTGATCGGAGAAGAATCTCATGAAGTTCGCCACCTTTGCRGTGACCGCAGTCGCCCTGGCTGCCGCGTCGGCCGCCAACGCGCAAGACGCACAACAATCCACCACCAACGTGACGCTGTACGGCGTCGCCGATGCCTACGTGCAGTTCGCCAA
>NZ_JBFUFP010001279.1:0-1384 GCF_056403375.1 Rhizobacter sp. P2_H2 | reverse complement strand
ACAGCGTGTTGGGCTGGATGACCGGGTTGTCCATCGGGCCGGCGCCCGACAGGGTGATGCGGCCGCGGCTCTTCGGATGCGCGAGGCCCGCGAACATCGTCCAGCCATGCGCCGGCACGCCGAGCGGCGCGGTCTCCGCGCTCGGGACGGGGAATTCCACCTGGCAATGGAACATGTCCGGCAGGCGCAACGAACTGTCKCTCGACCAGTAGAGCGTCGCTTCCGAACCGCCGTGGCCGACCTGCTGAGGGTGCTCGTACGCGAAGATGACGGCGAACGAGACATGGTCCTGGTGGTTGGCACCCACGCCGGGCAGATGCTGGACGAGCGGAATGCCGTGACGGCGCAATTCGTCCTGCGGGCCRATCCCCGATTGCATCAGGACCTTGGGCGTGTTGACGGCGCCGAGCGACAGGACGACTTCGCGGTCGGCGGTGAAGCGTTCGGTGCGTCCGTCGCGGATGACCTCGACGCCGGTGACGCGTTTGCCCTCGAACACCAGGCGGCTGACCAGCGTGTGGGTCAGCACCGTCAGGTTGGCCTGGCCGCGGCGGGGGTGAACGTAGGCCCGGTAGATGGAATTCCGCCGTCCGTCCTTGATGATGAGGTCGTTGATGGCAGCACCGCCGCGGCCTTCCATCATCGCGCCGTTGGGGTTCTCGAAGGCAGGGATGCCGATCTGCCGCGCAGCATCGATCAGCGCGCTCGCCACCGGTTGAGGGTGGCGGGCGGGGGAGACGTGAACCGGGCCGCCCACGCCTCGCCGCTTCRCATCCGGGGTGCCGCCGTAGTTCTCCACCCGCTGGTAGATCTTCAGCACGGATTCATAGCCCCAGGCCGGATTCCCGCTGGCCTCGGCGAAGTCCTCCCAGTCGTTCATGTGGCCGCGCGCCCAGAGCATCACGTTGATGCTCGAGCCGCCGCCCAGGACACGCCCCATGTTCAGCGGGATCTGCCGGTTGTTGAGATGCGGGTTGGGCGCGCCGCTGAAGTTCCAGTCTCGCTCGGAGCCGAGGTTCAGCGGCCAGTTTCCAGGCTGCTGCACGTCGAGGACCTCGTCATCACCCCCGGCCTCGATGAGCAGGACCCGCACGTCCGGGTTCTCGGCCAGCCGACCCGCGACCACGCAGCCGGCCGTGCCGGCGCCGCACACGATGAAATCGAAGTGGCTGTCAGGGATCCTGCCATCGGAGGAAACAGGCGTGGCGTGCGGTTGGCTGGAGTTCAAGGTCATGGTCATGTCCGGTGAAGGGGTGGTTGCGAGTGCGACGCTGGCTGCGCGCGGCGCGGAGTATGTTTCAAATCTATCAAATAACGCAAATTTGATAGAATTACCGACACGAACCCTGGGTTGATCGGGGGTCCTCTGCGCTGGCTTAAGCTC
>NZ_JBFUFP010001278.1:0-1391 GCF_056403375.1 Rhizobacter sp. P2_H2 | reverse complement strand
TTCTTGCCCAGCGGATGGTTGATCGCGGTCTTGCCGCCGACCGACGAATCCACCTGCGCCAGCAACGTTGTCGGGACCTGGACGAAGGGGATGCCGCGCATGTAGCAGGCCGCCGCGAAGCCGGTGATGTCGCCGACCACGCCGCCGCCCAACGCATAGAGCATCGTCTTGCGATCGGCGCCGGCACGCAGCAACGCGCCGAAGATGCGCTCCAGCGAACTCCAGTCCTTGTGGATCTCGCCATCCGGCAGTTCGACCAGCAGGCAGTGGGCAATGTGCTGCCTCAGCAGATTCTGCAGCCGCTGCGCATACAAGGGCGCCACGGTCGGGTTCGTCACGATGACGGCACTGCTGCCCTGCGGCAGGCCTTGCAACACGTCGCGGTCCGACAACAGGCCGCAGCCGATCGCGATGTCGTAGGCCCGGTCGGCCAGTTCGATCCTGACCCTGCTTCGCTCGTCGTTCATGGGCGCAGTTTAGCGCCGCTCGTTTCGCGCCTCGTCCGTGTGTGCCGCATCGGGGCGCCGCATCACGATGCCGGCCAGCTCCAGCTGCATCAGCAAGGTGTTGACCTGGGTCGGGACCGTCGCGCGACCGCTGTCGACGATGAGGTGGGCCGTCTCGCGATAGAGCGGGTCTCTTTGCGTGAACAGCTCCCGCAGCCGCGAGCGCGGATCTCCGACCTGCAACAGAGGCCGCTGCGTGTCGGTCCGCAGCCGGCGGTACAGCTCGTCCGGACTGCAGCGCAGGTAGACGACGTGACAGCGTTCGCGCAGCACCCTGYGATTGTCCACACGCAGCACGGCTCCGCCACCGGTCGCGAGCACGGTCCGGTCCAGCCCGCTCAGCTCGCCGATCACCGCGGACTCGATCTCGCGAAAGCGATCTTCGCCTTCACGCTCGAAGAAGCTGCGGATCGAACCGTCGATGCGCGTCTCGATGACGCCGTCGGAATCGCGAAAGTCCCAACCGATGCGGCGCGCCAGCTGGCGGCCGATCGTGGATTTGCCTGAGCCAGGCATGCCGACCAGCGCGAGCAACTCATGTCCCTCGCCGGGGCCGCTCATCGGCACATGCCCCCCGCCGCAAGCGGCCGGTCAGCTCGGCTTGGTCGGCGTCGCACTGACCTTCAAGGTCGTGAGGTGTTCCAGCGCGTCCTTCACGACCACCTGGACGGTCGTCATGCAGGCGCCATCCGCGACCGTCACCGTGAAGCTGCCGCCCCGGTTGCCAACACTGGTCGTGTTCAGCGTGATCCCGCTCGTGTTCGTGTTGTCGATGTGATAAGGAGCCACCCCGCCGTAGACGAAGATCTGTGCGGATCCGCCCAGACAGTTGGTGCCGTCACCCTGGAAGGTGATGTCGGTCGGCACTGTCTGGAGCGCCGTGGG
>NZ_JBFUFP010001277.1:0-1392 GCF_056403375.1 Rhizobacter sp. P2_H2 | reverse complement strand
GCTTTTCCTCCATTCCCGAAACCACACCTTCGAAGCGGAGAACGCCATGTCCGAAGCAGCCGTCATTGCCGCCGCCGTGCCACCGGCCGCCACCACCGGGACGACGAGCGCCGCGGCCGGCCCCGGCGCAACGCCGGCAACGTTCGCACCCGGCGAGACCCGCATGTTCGCCAACATGATGCAGGGCGTGCAGCAGCCCGAGAGCGCCGCGCGCGGCGCCATCGGCGACGCGGTGAAGGCGATGGCCACGCAGCTCAACGGCATGCGCTCGGTCGAGGACATGCGCGCCAGCATGCTGGCGTCGATCGACATGAACGATCCGTTCAAGACCATGGTGATGGTCGCCGACCAGTCGATGCAGGCGCAGATGAGCTTCTCGAAGCTGCACATGTCGACCGCGCTCGCGAGCGCCGCCACCAACCTGTTCGGCACCTTGCTGAAGAACCAGCAGTAGGCGCCGCCATGAACACATCCTTCGGACGATCGCTGCGGCGTGTGCTGCTGCTCGGCCTGCTGTGCAGCCTGGCCGCCTGCAAGGTCGGGCTGTATTCGAACCTCAACGAGCAGGAGGCCAACGAGATGCTGGCCGCGCTGACCGGCGACGGCCTCGATGCCGACAAGGAGCGGCTCGAGAACAACCAGTGGCAGGTGCTGGTGGACAAGGGCCAGCTGCCGGCGGCGCTCGACCTGCTGCGCGCCCAGGGCCTGCCGAACGACCGCTACGCCAGCATGGGCGAGGTGTTCCAGAAGCAGGGCCTGGTGTCCACGCCGTCCGAGGAGCGCATGCGCTACATCTACGCGATGTCGCAGGAGCTGTCGCAGACGCTGCGCAAGGTCGACGGCGTGGTGTCGGCCCGCGTGCACGTCGTGATCCCGGCCAACGACCCGCTGAGCGACAAGATCCGGCCGTCGTCGGCCGCGGTCTTCATCAAGCACCGGCCCGACGTCGACCTGCGCCTGCTGGTTCCGGCCGTCAAGGACCTGGTGGCGCACAGCATCGAGGGCCTGTCGCACGACCAGGTGTCGCTGTCGTTGTTCGAGGCGCGCCGCGCACCGCCGCAGGGTGCCGCGCCGGCCGGCGCCGTGCTGCCGCGCAGCGACCTGATCCTCGGCGTGCTGCCGGCGCAGACCGCGCTGGTGCTGCTGGTGCTGCTGCTGGCCGCGGCCGCCTGCCTGGTGGTGCTGCCGGGGCTGCTGCGCCGCAACGATCTCGACTGGCGCGTCTGGCTGCGCCGGCAGGTGTTCCGGCGCTGACGGGCCGCGACGATGAGCCCGGCCGCCCCCGCCCCCACCCCTGCGCACGACCTGCTGCGCCTGGTGATGCGCCACAACCTGCACCCCGAGCTCGACCTGCATGCGAGCTGGCTGCCGGCCGGCTGGCCGCTGCGCCAC
>NZ_JBFUFP010001276.1:0-1392 GCF_056403375.1 Rhizobacter sp. P2_H2 | reverse complement strand
CTGATGTACTGCAGCCCGGCGAAGTCGAGGAAGCTCGCGAGGTAGTAGCCGCTGAAGCCGAGGCCCAGCACGACGATCCAGTCGCGCCGCGTCAGCGCCGGCTTGCCACGCCCCGCCCACCACGACAGCAGCAGGAACAGCGGCAGCGCGAACAGCATGCGGTACATGATGAGCGTGACCGCATCGACATCGTGCCGGTAGGCCAGCTTGACGATGATGGCCTTGCCGGAGAAGGCGATGGCACCCAGGGTGGCCAGCAGCAGGCCGGGCCAGTGGCGTGGAGGGGTCGAGGGAGCGTCTGTCGAAGGTACCGCCGAGGGGCTGCTCATTGAAGGGATTCTACGGAGCGCCCCGTAGCCCGGGTGCCAACCCGGGATCCCGGATTCGCATCCGGGCTACAACTTGAAGCTGCCCACCGCGCGTGACAGCATCGTCGCCTGGTCCTTCAGGCTCTGCGTCGCGGCGGTCGATTCCTCGACCAGCGCCGCGTTCTGCTGCGTCATGTGATCGAGCTGGGCGATCGCCTGGTTGACCTGGCCGATGCCGTCGCTCTGCTCGCCGGCGGCGGTGCTGATCTCGCCGATGATGTCCGTCACGCGGCGCACCGAGCTGACGATCTCGCGCATCGTCGTGCCGGCCTCTTCCACCAGCCGCGTGCCCGATTCCACCTTGCCGACGCTGTCGCCGATCAGGCTCTTGATCTCGCGCGCGGCCTGCGCGCTGCGCTGCGCCAGGCTGCGCACTTCGCCGGCCACCACCGCGAAGCCGCGGCCCTGCTCGCCCGCGCGCGCCGCTTCCACCGCAGCGTTCAGCGCGAGGATGTTGGTCTGGAACGCGATGCCGTCGATCACGCCGATGATGTCGGCGATCTTCTTCGACGAGCCGGCGATGGCCTCCATCGTCTGCACCACGTCGGCCACCACCTCGCCGCCGCGCGTGGCCACGCCCGAGGCCGACAGCGCCAGCTGGTTCGCCTGCTTCGCCGCATCGGCGCTCTGGCGCACGGTGGCGGTCAGTTGCTCGACGCTCGACGCCGTCTGCTGCAGGTTCGACGCCGTCTGCTCGGTGCGCGACGACAGGTCGAGGTTGCCGGCCGCGATCTCGGTGCTGGCGGTCGTGATGGATTCGCTCACGTGCTGCACGCTCGCCACCAGTTCGGCCAGCTTGCCCTGCATCGCGCCCAGGTCGGACACCAGCGCCTGCACCTCGTCATGCGAGCCGGTCGCGACCGTCGCCATGCTCAGGTCGCCGGCGGCCACACGCTCGGCCATCCGCGAGGCGCCCGCCAGTGGATGGAGGATCGAGCGCGACAAGGCCCACGCGCAACCGAGGCTCACCAGCAGCCCCAGCGCGATGCCGATCGCCAGCATCGTGATGCCCTCACGCTCGCTG
>NZ_JBFUFP010001275.1:0-1392 GCF_056403375.1 Rhizobacter sp. P2_H2 | reverse complement strand
GCCTTGCCCTCGCGGAAGCGGCTGCGCTGCTCCGCCAGGCTGCGCGCGGCAGCGGGCGCCGGTGTGTCCACCGTCATCGCCATCGAGGCCACCGTCAGGCGGTGGTGGTCGCGGACGGGGCTGCGGCCGCGGCCGTCACGAAGGCCGGCGGTGGCGGGCTGCCCGCCGACAGCGTCAGCACCTCGTAGCCGGTCTCGGTGACGAGCACGGTGTGCTCCCACTGGGCCGACAGCGAGCGGTCTTTCGTGACGATGGTCCAGCCGTCGCCGGCCTCGCGGATGTCGCGCCGGCCGGCATTGATCATCGGCTCGATCGTGAACACCATGCCGGGCACCAGCTCCTCGAGCGTGCCGGGGCGGCCGTAGTGCAGCACCTGCGGCTCTTCGTGGAACTTGCGGCCGATGCCGTGCCCGCAGAACTCGCGCACGATCGAGAAGCCGGCGTTCTCGGCGAAGGTCTGGATCGAGTGGCCGATATCGCCCAAGTGGATGCCCGGCTTCACCTTCACGATGCCCTTCCACATGGCGTCGTAGGTCATCTGGCACAGCCGGTTCGCGGCGATCGAGCCGTGGCCGACGACGAACATCCGGCTGGTGTCGCCGTGCCAGCCATCCTTGATGACGGTCACGTCGATGTTGACGATGTCGCCCGCCTTCAGCGGCCGGTCGTTCGGGATGCCGTGGCAGACCTGGTGGTTGATCGAGGTGCAGATCGATTTGGGGTAGGGCGTGTAGCCCGGCGGCGCGTAGTTCAGCGGGGCCGGAATGCCTTGCTGGACGTCCACGATGTGGTCGTGCGCCAGCTTGTCGAGCTGCTCGGTGGTGATGCCCGGCTTCACGTGCGGCGTGAGCATGTCCAGCACTTCGGAGGCCAGCCGGCCGGCGATCCGCATGCCTGCGACATCCTCGGCGGTTTTGATCGTGATCGTCATGGGGCGGAATTATTGCACCGACCCCCGTAAAATCCCGGGTTTCCACCGGCAGTCCCTGAACACGACCCGGTCTCCAGAACCCGAAGCTGGCCCCCAACGTGACGTCCACACCCAAGCATCTGCTGCACTTCGAGGGCGGCAACGCCTTGTCCGCCTTCCGCGCCCAGGCCCTGCTGCCGCGGCTGCAGGCGATCAGCCCGCGCATCACCGCCGTGCACGCTCGGCACGTCCACTGGGTGTGGAGCGACCAGCCGCTGCCGCGCGACGCCCACGACAAGCTCGCTGCGCTGCTGACCTACGGCGACGCCTATGCCGGCCCGGCCGACGGTGCGCTGGTGCTGGTGGCGCCGCGCCTGGGCACCGTCTCGCCGTGGGCCAGCAAGGCCACCGACATCGCCCACAACTGCGGGCTCGCGATCCGGCGCGTCGAGCGCGTGACGGAATACCGCCTGGTGCTGAAA
>NZ_JBFUFP010001274.1:0-1395 GCF_056403375.1 Rhizobacter sp. P2_H2 | reverse complement strand
TACCTGGACCGCGCAGGTCGGCTGCTGCGCCATGTGACCGAAGCCTTCGACGGACCGACGCAACCCGGCGGCACGAGCCGGCTGATCGTCACCGACACCGAGTACGGCGATCTGGGCCAGGTGCTGGTGCAGACGCAGCCGTACTTCCTGGACAGCGGTTCGTCGACGAGCGCAGGCAGTGCCGACAGGGGCCTCACGCGCACCGAGTACGACGCGATGGGCCGCCCGGTCCGGGTCTACACCGCCGACCCCCAGGGCAGCCAGCCGGGCGTGAGCTTCGGCCACCACGGCACGCGACGGGCGCGGGTGTCCAGCCTGGCCTACGGAGCGCTGGTGACCACCACGACCGACGACCAGGGCCATACGCGGCGCGAGGAGCGCAACGTCGAAGGCCGGCCTATCCGCATCACTGATGCGCAAGGTGCGCAACTCGTCCACCAGCGTGACGCGTTCGGCAACTTGGTGGCAACGAAGGACGCGCTGCAGAACACGGTGCAGATCAGCTACGACGTGCGTGGCAACAAGCTCAAGCTGATCGACCCGGACGCCGGGGTGATCGAGTACCGCTACGACGCGCTGGGSCAGCCGGTGTGGCAGCAGAACCCGYTGCAGAAGCAGCGCGGCGGCCAGACGACGATGGSCTACGACGTGCTCGGGCGGATGACGCAGCGCATCGAGGCGGARTACCRGAGCACCTGGACCTACGACAGCTGCYTGATGGGCATCGGCAAGCTGTGYGMGACGAGCACCAGCACCGGCATCMRTCGGCAGTGGGCGTATGACAGCCTGGGGAGGTTGACCAGCACGCGGACCGACATCGCCAATGGGCCGAGCTTCGCGAGTGCGCTGAGCTATGACGCGAACGGCCGGCAAGCGACGCAGACCTGGCCGACCGGGCTCACTGTGAACTACGGCTACACGCCCAAAGGATTCCTGAACAGTGTGTCGCTGGCAACCGCCGTGACGGTGAGCCCGCTGCCCGCGACACCGGGCGGCACACCGGGTGCGAACGTCACGCTGCCGGCCGGCACAGTGCTGTGGCAGGCGCAGGCCTGCAACGCGTGGGACCAGTTGGAGCAGCAACGGTACAGCAGCTCGGTGGTGAGCAAGTCCGGCCACGAGGCGGCCACCGGCCGGGCCAGCAGCCTGATGGCAGGCAAGGGCAACGCCGCCGACGTGTTGAACCACGGCTACGTGTGGGACAGCCTGGGCCGGTTGACGAACCGCAACGATGCGAACGGGGATGGCAGCACCGGCGCGGTGACCGAGAACTTCGAGCACGACGCGCTCGGCCGGCTGCAGCGCTACACGGTGGCGGCTCCTGCGATCAACGGCCTCGTGCGCACGGTGAGCCTGCAATACAACGCGCTGGGCAGCATCCTCTACAAGAGCGCT
>NZ_JBFUFP010001273.1:0-1399 GCF_056403375.1 Rhizobacter sp. P2_H2 | reverse complement strand
GCATAGCCCATCACCAGGAAGTCGACGCTCGCGTCCGGCACCGGCAGCGCCTCGGCCCGGCCCTCCAGGCAGCGCACCTCGGGCGGCAGGTGCGCCTGCGCCATCATCCCCGGGCTCGGGTCGACGCCGACCAGCCGCTGCGGCTCGTTCGTCACGTGCAGGATCTCGTGCGAGACCAGCCCGGTGCCCATGCCGAGGTCGAGCACCTGCATGCCGGGCGCGAGGCCCGCGCGCAGCAGCGCCTGGCGGCGGTACCACGAGCCGGTGCCCAGGCCGAGGATGCGTTCGAGCCGGTTGTAGTCGCCGGCGGTGTCGTCGAAGGCGGTGCGGATGAAGCGCTCGCGGGCCTGCACGTCGCCGTCGGGGTAGTAGTCGGTCAGCGCGCCGTGCGGCAGGTGCACCACGGCAGGGCCGGGCCCGGGCGGCTCAGGCGAAAGGCGTGCGGGCGGAGCGCGATCGGGCATGGGCGGCAGACGAGGGGCCAGGGTCGGGTGGATGGTACGGCCTGTGACGGAAGCCGCAAGCCGGCTCCGCTAAAATCGCGCACTTTGATCGTGCGGACCCCACTGCACGAGTATCCCGAGACCGCATGAGTTCAGCTGACACCTCTCTGTTGCCGGAAGTCGGCACGCTCCTGGTCGAATCCCTCAACCTGGAGATCGCCCCGGACGCCATCGACCCCGATGCGCCGCTGTATGGCGAAGGCCTCGGTCTCGATTCGATCGACATCCTCGAGCTGGCGCTCGTCGTGTCCAAGCGCTACGGCTTCCAGCTGCGCTCGGGCGACGAGGACAACCTGCGCATCTTCTCGTCGCTGCGCAGCCTGGCCGGCCACATCGCGGTCCACCGTACGCAGTGACGCCATGAACGCGCGCGCCCGCTGGGGTCTGGCCGCCGTCGGCCTCGGGGCGTATGCGCTGCTCGCGCACCATCTCGTGAGCCGCGACGCCGGCTCCGTTCTCGCACTGCTCACATTGCTCGGCCCGATGGTCGGCGCCGCGCTGTGGGGCCTGTGGCATGCGGGCCAGCGGCTCGTCGCGTTCGGGCTGGCGGGGGTCGCCGTCGCGGTGCTGCTGAACGGCTCGCGGCTGCCGGTCTCCTGGCTCTATCTGGCACAGCATGCCGGCATCCACCTCGGGCTCGCGTGGTGGTTCGGCCGCACGCTGCGCGACGGGCGCGAGCCCTTCATCACGCAACTGGCGCGCCGCCTGCACAACCCGATGCAGCCGACGATGGTGGTCTACACGCGGCACGTCACGCGGGCCTGGACGATCTACTTCGTCGCGATCGCCGGCACCTCGTTCCTGCTGTTCGCCTTCGCCCCGCTCGCGGCCTGGTCGCTGTTCGCCAACGTGCTGACGCCGATCTCGCTGGTCGCGATGTTCGTCGTCGAGTACCT
>NZ_JBFUFP010001272.1:0-1400 GCF_056403375.1 Rhizobacter sp. P2_H2 | reverse complement strand
CCGCGACGGCAGCAGCGAGCCACGCGGTCGCATCGTCGACGCCGCTGTCCGTCGGCAGCGCGATCGCACGCAGGACGAGTGGCTGATCGGCACCGTCGGACGCCGCCGCCAACCGCAGCAGGCGGGCCTGGCGGTGCGCGGAGCCGCCGGCCGCGGCCTTCATCGCCGCATCGATGCGGCCGCGCGCCAGCTCGGCGTACTCGGTCGGCAGGCCTTCCTCGGCCGGCGCGGTCCCGCTCTCCATCGCCAGGCGCGCGCGCAGCACCGGCGACGCCTTGGTCAGCTCGGCCATGCGCTTCGCGTCGTCCTGCTTCAGGAAGCGGCGCAGCCGCGCCTCGTCGATCGCGATGTAGCTCGCCAGCGAGGCCATGCGCCCGCGCGCTTCGCCCAGGCCGGCCAGGCCTGCATCGAGGCGRCCGAAGTCGAG
Organism: Rhizobacter sp. P2_H2; assembly: GCF_056403375.1. Classification (NCBI taxonomy): domain Bacteria; kingdom Pseudomonadati; phylum Pseudomonadota; class Betaproteobacteria; order Burkholderiales; family Sphaerotilaceae; genus Rhizobacter; species Rhizobacter sp. P2_H2. The sequence continues at coordinate 973 of NZ_JBFUFP010001272.1, read as the reverse complement.
TTCGGAATACGCCGCGGCATAGCCGAACCACGCGTGCGCCGGCCAGCGCGCATGGCCGTCGATGAAGGCCTGCCACTTCTGCGGGCTCTCGGTGTCGCAGCGCACCGCGGCATAGCGCAGGTTCGGGTTGTCCTGCGCCGCCCGGCTGGCCGCCACATGGCGGGCGCAGACCTCGGCATGCGCAGCATTCTGCGTGCCGTCCTGCTCGGCACGCAGCGACGCCACTTCGTCGGACGTCGCCTTCAGCCGCTCGCGCACCAGCGCCAGCAGCTGGGCATCGTCGCCGACCATGCCGAGCCACGGCACGGCCGGCCCGCTGCCGCCGGCCTCCCAGCGCAGGTGCGTGGCGATCAGCTGGCGGCGCTGCACGTCGTTGGCCAAGGCGTCCAGCTGCCGATCGGGCGGCATGTCGACCAGCCCCTGCAACACGGTGCGCGTGCCGCCGCCGCCCTTCGTGCTGATCGACTTCGGCGGCTCCTCGAACACATGCTCGGCGCCGGTCGACAACCAGCGCGGCGTGCCGAGCATGCGCTCCGGAATGCTCTGCGTGCGGCCGTACACCGCGGTCCACTCGACCAGCGGCGCGGCCGACGCGACGTTGTAGACGTAGGTGCCGAAGCTGCCCTTCGCATCGGCCTCGAACGACTCGATCAGCGCGCCCTTCGGCGTGCGCGACTCGACCTGCACCATGTGCCCGGCCGGCAGCGTGAGCCGCTGCAGCGCGTTCGGTGCGACCGCCAGCGGCGGGCGCCCGGCCACCGTCACCTGCACCGGCGTGCCCAGCCCGTTGTAGACGACGATCTGCGCATCGCCCACCGAGCCGCCCAGGCCCAGCACCGCGGCGATGATGCCGCCGGCCACGCCGAGCCGCGCGAGCGCCGGCACGGCGCCATCGGCCGTCTGGAAGCGGGCGAGCCAGCCGAGGCGCGTCTGCCGCTGGCGTTCGCGGCCGGTCAGCAGCGTGGCATAGGCC
>NZ_JBFUFP010001271.1:0-1408 GCF_056403375.1 Rhizobacter sp. P2_H2 | reverse complement strand
AAGTCGCTGCGCTTCGTCGGCGCATCCGACGACGAGGTGCGCGCCAACGAAGCGGCGCTGCGCCTGCGGCTGATGGACATCAGCACCGGCATCCCGGGCGTGCGCTCGATCTCGGTGTGGGATGCGCAGGGCCAACACCTGGTCGGCACCGGGTTCCCGGTCGGCTCGGGCAGCGTCTCGATCGCCGACCGCAACTACTTCCAGCAGATGAAGGCCACGCAGGCCCGGCTGGTCATCGGCGACGTCGTGCTCGGCCGGGCCTCCGGCATGCCGGCGCTGAGCATCGCGGTGCGCCGCCCGCGCGCCGACGGCAGCTTCGGCGGCATGGTCGTCATCGCRCTTCAGCCGGCGGTGTTCGAGGAGTTCTACCGCTCGATCGCGCTGGAGGAAGCCGACGTCAGCACCTTCACGCTGTTCAAGGCCGACGGCACGCTGCTGACGCGCTGGCCGCTGCCGCCGGCCCCGATCACGCGGCTGCCCGACACGAGTCCGGTGGTCACCGCGGTGCGGCAGGGGCAGCATGCGGGCGTGCTGAGCTTCCGCTCCAGCTTCGATGGCGCATTGCGCACGGTGAGTTTCCAGCAGGTGCACGACCTGCCGGTGTACGTCAGCAGCTCGCTGCGCGACGACGCGATCCTCGCCGACTGGAACCGCCTGGTCGCGCTGCTCGCGGCGATCACGCTGCCGGTGACGATCGGCCTCGTGTACGTGGCCTGGCTCGCGCTGCGCAAGACGCAGCTCGAGCAGCGCATGGCGATCGAGTTCCATGCCGAGGCGCGCAAGCGCGAGCAGGCCGAGAAGGCGTTGCTGCAATCGCAGAAGCTGGAGGCGCTGGCCCAGCTCACCGGCGGCGTGGCCCACGACTTCAACAACCTGCTGGCGATCGTCAACAGCAACCTGCACGTCGTGAGGAAGCTGCGGCCGGACGTGGCCGAGATGAAGCAGATCGGCGCGATCGCCCGCGCGGTGGGCTCGGGCGCGCGGCTGACGCGGCAGCTGTTGTCGTTCTCGCGCCGCCAGGCGCTGAAGCCGGAGCGGGTCGACCTGGCGGCGTGGCTGCCGGCGGTCTCCGAGCTGCTGAAGGCGACGCTGGGCAGCGGTGTCGCGCTGTCGCTGGAGGTGGCGGCAGAGGTCGCGCCGATCCGCGTCGATGTCGGTGAGCTGGAGCTGGCGCTGATCAACCTGGCATCGAACGCGCGCGATGCGATGCCGGGCGGCGGGCGTTTCTCGATCGAGGTGAGCCAGGAGCCGGCTGCTGCGGAATCTGCCGCCGCGCCGGGGCGGGTGCTGATCCGTGCGACCGACACCGGCACCGGCATCGAGCCGGCGTTGCTCGCCAGGGTGTTCGAGCCGTTCTTCACGACCAAGCCGGCCAGCAAGGGCAGCGGCCTGGGCCTGAGCCAGGTGC
>NZ_JBFUFP010001270.1:0-1411 GCF_056403375.1 Rhizobacter sp. P2_H2 | reverse complement strand
GTAGAGGGTCAAAGGGCGCGCGGCAACTCCCATCGTGGCGCTCAGCGTGAACCGCCGCGGCCCGCCGCGCCATCAGGAAACGGCTGATACGGGCCGGTGCGGAAGCTGAGCCTGCCCGCTCAGGACGGCGTGCGCGCGCCGCTGCGCCACGGCTGGTCGAGCGAGCTGAGGCCCTCGCACAGCGCATAGCGGGTCAGCTCGGCGAGGCTGCTGATGTCGAGCTTCTGCATCACATGCTCGCGGTGCGTCGCGACGGTCTTGATGCTGACGTGCAGCCGGTCGGCGATCTGCTGCGTCGACAGGCCTTCGGACAGCAGCTGCACCATCTCGCGCTCGCGCGGCGTCAGCGCCGCGGTGCCGCCCGCCGCCTGCGGCTGGCCGCGGCTGCGCACTTCCTTGACGACCAGGCCGACCAGTTCGGCACTCAGGTGCACCTGGTCGGCCATCGCCTTGCGGATGGCCAGCGCGAGCTCGTCGTACGAGCAGTCCTTCAGCACGTAGCCCGAGGCGCCGGCCTCGAGCACCGCGAGCACCATGCGGCTCTCGGCATGCACCGACAGGCACAGCACGCGCACCGACGGGTCGTCGGTGCGGATGCGGCGCGTCGCCTCGACGCCGTTCAGGCCCGGCATCGACACGTCGGTGACGACGATGTCCGGCCGCAGCTCGCGCGCCAGGCGCACCGCGCCCAAGCCGTCGTCGGCCTGGCCGATCAGCTCGATGTCCTTCTCGCGCGCCAGCAGGGCGCACAGCCCGTCGCGCATGATGCGGTGATCGTCGGCCAACACGATGCGGATGCCCATGGTCRTTCCTTCGATGCGTGTGCTGTCGGTGCGCCGTCGTTCAGGCCGCGGCGAGTGCCGCCGTGCCCACCGCATTCGGCAACAGGATCGTGATGCGCGTGCCCAGGCTCGCCGCGGACGAGATCTCCAGCCGCCCGCCGATCGCCTGGATCTGCGCCTGCGTGCTGGCCAGCCCGAAGCCGCCGGTACGGCTGAAGACGCCGCGCGAGGCATCGGTTCGGAAGCCGACGCCGTCGTCGGCGACGCACACCTTCAGGCAGCGGCCGTCGCACCACGCGGTGATGCTGACGCGCGCCGCATGCGCATGCTTCTGCACGTTCAGGCACAGCTCGCGCACGCCGCGGAACACGACGGCGAGCACGGCCTCGGGCAGGCTGAGCGGTGGCATCGCGCCATCGAAGCTGACCTGCAGGCGGCTGTCGGCGGCAAGGCGGTCGGCCAGGCTGCGCAGGGCCTGCTCGAGGCCAAGGCGCAGCACCGGGCTGCTGAGGTCGAAGGTGGCGGAGCGCGCAGCGCGCGACGCCTGCGCCAGCAGCGCGCCGATCTCGTCGTGCAGCGCCGTCGCCTCGTCGCCCGGCGGGCTGTCGCGCAACGCACCGAGCTTGAGC
>NZ_JBFUFP010001269.1:0-1413 GCF_056403375.1 Rhizobacter sp. P2_H2 | reverse complement strand
GAGAAGTACCGCGTCAGCGTGATGTTCAGCTCGCCGACCGCGGTGCGGGTGCTGAAGAAGCACGATGCCGCGCTGCTGAAGCGGCACGACCTGTCGAGCCTGCGTGCGCTGTTCCTGGCTGGCGAACCGCTGGACGAGCCGACCGCGCACTGGATCGCCGACGGGCTGGGCAAGCCGGTCATCGACAACTACTGGCAGACGGAGACCGGCTGGCCGATCCTGACGATCGCCAATGGCGTCGAGCCGGCGGCCGGCAAGTTCGGCAGCCCGGGCGTGCCGATGTACGGCTACGACGTGAAGCTGATCGACGAGCTGAGCGGCGAGGAGCTGACGCAGCCGAACCAGAAGGGCGTGCTGGTCATCGAAGGGCCGTTGCCTCCGGGCTGCATGCAGACGGTGTGGCGCGACGATGCGCGCTTCGTCGAGACCTACTGGAAGACGATCCCCGGGCGCATGGTCTACAGCACCTTCGACTGGGGCGTGCGCGACGAGGACGGCTACTACTTCATCCTCGGCCGCACCGACGACGTGATCAACGTGGCGGGCCACCGGCTGGGCACGCGCGAGATCGAGGAGAGCATCAGCAGCCACCCGGCGGTGGCCGAGGTGGCGGTGGTGGGCGTGGCCGATGCGCTGAAGGGGCAGGCCGCGATGGCCTTCGTCGTGCTTCGCGACGCGGGGCGTGCGAGCGACGAGGCCGCCCGGCTGCGGCTGGAGGGCGAGGTGATGAAGACGGTCGAGCAGGGGCTGGGCGCGATCGCCCGGCCCTCGCGGGTGCACTTCGTCAGCGCGCTGCCGAAGACGCGCTCCGGCAAGCTGCTGCGCCGCGCGATCCAGGCCGTGTGCGAGCACCGCGACCCGGGCGACCTGACCACCATCGAGGATCCGACCGCGCTGCAGCAGATCCGCGAGAGGGTGGGGTCAGAGCACCTCTGACGCGAAGTCGGCGAGGCGCGAGCGCTCGCCGCGCGCCAGCGTGACGTGCCCCGAATGCGGCCAGCCCTTGAAGCGGTCGACCGCGAAGGTCAGGCCCGAGCTGCCCTCGGTCAGGTACGGCGTGTCGATCTGCGCCAGGTTGCCCAGGCACACGATCTTCGTGCCGGGGCCGGCGCGCGTGATCAGCGTCTTCATCTGCTTGGGCGTCAGGTTCTGCGCCTCGTCGATGATCACGAACTTGTTCAGGAAGGTGCGCCCGCGCATGAAGTTCAGGCTCTTGATCTTGATCTTGCTGCGCACCAGGTCGTTGGTGGCCGCGCGGCCCCATTCGCCGGCGGCGCCGTCGGTCTTCGACAGCACCTCGAGGTTGTCGTCGAGCGCGCCCATCCACGGCGACATCTTCTCTTCCTCGGTGCCCGGCAGGAAGCCGATGTCCTCGCCGACCGGCACCGTCACGCGCGTCACGATGATCTCGGT
>NZ_JBFUFP010001268.1:0-1414 GCF_056403375.1 Rhizobacter sp. P2_H2 | reverse complement strand
GGTGCGCAGTGCGCGAAGGTGCGGCCACCAGTCCAGGCCGCTCGGCTGGGGCACCGGGTCGCGCAGCGAGATCAGCGTGCAGTTGCGTGCGCGCAGGACGTCGCCGCGCGTCTGCTCCATCATCAGGTCCATCGCGCGCATCGGCGTGGCCCAGCCGTCGATCGGGCGCATCGGCCAGGCCGGCGCGGAGGCGTCGATGCAGGTGGCATGGCCGAGCGCCGGGTCGAATTCGCGCAGGCCGTGGTTGTCGAGGACGCCGCCGTCGCCCAGGTGATGCCTGCCGCAGCGGATGGGTTCGAACACCCCGGGCACCGCGCTCGACGCCGCGATGGCGCGCGCGACCGGCAGGTCGTTCATCGTCAGGTAGCTGGCATCGGGCTGGCGCGGCAGGCGCCGGTCGCCCAGCAGCACCACGCAGCGGTTGCCCTGGGCGTAGTCGGAGCAGGCGATGCGCCACTCCGGCAGCTCGGTGGGCCACACATCCGCCGCGGCCGCTCGATGCAGGCGGCGCAGCCAGCGGCGATTGATGCGTGACATCGCGTCCGAGAAGCCGAACTCGTTGCGCACCAGCCCGCTGCTCAGCGCGCGAATCGACGCCATCACGCGCAGCCGGGGGTTGTGGCGGCTCTTGCGAAAGAGAGCCAGGTGTGCACGCAGCGCGCACTGCGCCAGCGCATCGTCGCGCACCGGCCCGTGCCGTGCCTCGGCCAGCCATTCCTGCAGGAAGAAGCCCGCGGCGATCGATCCGCCCGAGATGGTCACCAGCATCTTCAGTTCGCGCAGGCGCCCTTGGGCTGCCAATGCGTGCAGTGCACCCAGGTGATAGAAGGCGGCGCGAAACCCCCCGCCCGAGAGCGAGAGCTGGTGGATCTGCCCGTCATCCGCCGCAGCGGTGTCGGTGGTGGGGTGGGGAATGCTGGAGAAGGTCATGACTTGACTCTGAGGCCGACTCGGGTGTTCTCGAATTCGAAGCGATAGGCGGCGCCACAGGCCTTGCCGCGCTCGGTCGAGCGGAGCGCTTCATCCGTGTCGATGGCTCGCATCCGGCGCCGCAGTTCCCGGGCCGTCTGGGTCACCGTCCAGGCCGACACGGAAGCACAGATCTTCGGGACTTCGTTCAGCGAGAGCAGCGACAGGACGTTCTCGGTGCAGGTGCCGACTGCGCTGCGAAGTGCTTCTCTGTGCGCCTCGGTTGTCTTCGAGTTCTTGCCGCGACTCAGCTTGACCGTGAGGCCGATGGCCTGCGTGTCGCAGTCGGCGGTCCGTTGGTTCAGGTCGGCCAGCGCGGACGATTGCTTGCCCAGGTAGGCGTTGACGCCTTCGACGCCGTCGGTTCGCAGGCGTTGCTCGAGGGTGGAGACGAGTTCGTTGGATGAGAGGGCAGCTGCCKGAAGCATCAGCAGTCCGACAAGAA
>NZ_JBFUFP010001267.1:0-1414 GCF_056403375.1 Rhizobacter sp. P2_H2 | reverse complement strand
ATCGAGGATCGCGCGCAGCCCGTGCGTGCCGCTGGGCAGAACCAGCGGCAGACTGGCCAGCCGCGCGATGCGCACGCTGCGGCCGGTCGGCATGCCCGGCAGGTCACGCCGGCCTATCACGAACAGCCGTTCCTCGAGCAGCGGCAGCACGCTCCAGCGCCGGGCGCCATCGGTCTCGAACAGCACGGCCAGGTCCAGTTGCCGCGCGTTGAGCATGGTCGCGAGGTTGCCCGACAGACTCTCGACCACGCGCAGCCGCACGTCCGGATAGCGCTCGCGCATTGCCTCCAGCAGCGGCAACGCGAGCACGCCCGAAGTGGACGGAGCGAGGCCGATGCTGACGTGCCCGGCCAGCCGCGCCTGCCGTGCGGCATGGGCAGCGGCGTCGGCATGGCGGATCGCGAGCTGGGCCTGGCGGAAGAAGGCCAGTCCCGCATCGGTCGGGAGCACACCGGTGGTGGTGCGCTGCAGCAGCCGCGTCGACAACTCGCCCTCGAGGCGGCTGATCTGCTGGCTCAGCGCCGGCGTGCCAACGCCCAAATCCAACGCGGCGCGGCCCATGCTGCCTAGCTCGACGATCCGGATGAAGTAGCGTAGCTGACGCAGTTCCATCGGGTCGTGCTCAGGCTGCCGCCGTGCGCGGGTGCGCTGCGTCATTGCGCGATGCCGGCTTCATCGCATGGAGACTGGACTTGAGGGAGGGCCAAGGCATCGATGACAACCGATAGTTGAACAGTGTGCACCACGGTGCATCACGTCGTTGCCCTTCGAGCGCCGTATGGCGTTACGAGCGTTGCAGCCGGGAGGTACATCAGGTAGCTCACTGACTCGAAGGTCCGTTTTGCGACATGGTCACGAATGTCTGTTCGTAGCCCGGAYTTGCGGTCCGCGACCTGCTGGTCCTCACGGCGCTGAACGGCAGATGGGGGCGGGATGCCGAAGATGAATGGCGGCTTGCGAGCGGGGACGCGTCCGGCAGCTCATGGCCGACTGTGCCCATTCGTCGATCGCCCTGCAAGCGGTCGCCCAGCGAGACGGAACGGCCTGCGACCGACTGGTCGCGAGCGACGCGGCGAACATACACTGTCGGCCACTTGCGGTCATACCGACATCACCCTCAGTCAGCTGCTCCACACCGCTCGATGACGTGCTGTGCGACACGCTGGCCGATCACTCCCTGGCGGGCTTGACGAGCAGGCGCTGAGCGCCCGGCCCCTGCGCGGCCAGCTTGTCGAACGGGTTGCGCAGCCGGCAGCGATCGATCGAAAGGCAGCCGCAGCCGATGCAGTCGTCAAGCGTGTCGCGCAACTTCTTCAGCTGCGCGATGCGCTCATCGAGCTCTACGCGCCAGGTGCTGGACAGCCGCGCCCAGTCCTCTCGGTTCGGCGTGCGGCTCGCGGGCAAGGTGTCGAGC
>NZ_JBFUFP010001266.1:0-1415 GCF_056403375.1 Rhizobacter sp. P2_H2 | reverse complement strand
GCGCGGATACCGACGCCACTTCAGCAATGCTTTTGTCAGCCAGTTCGTGGCGTGGTTCGAAGCACTGCAAATGCAAGGCTATCTGGCGGCTCCGTATCGGTGGGAACGCAAGAGCGCCACATGGAGCAAAACGCAGCCATGACGTCACCGCAAACTGCGTCCCCCGCTTCAGCACCACCGCCCAGTGGGGCAGCGACCGGTTCCGCAACGGCCAAGCCGTCACTTGCGGCCTCAGGTTCTACATTGGTCGCGCCGAGCGGGTCTTCTACGACCGCACAACCCGGATCACTCGTCTCGTTTAGCGTTACCAAGCAGTTCGACGTAGCGCTCTATGTCGACGGATTCACAACCGGCGGTCTCGCCATTGTCGTGCTTGGTGGAGTCCTGTGGCGCTACTGGCGCCTGACAGCCGGTAGAAGCAGGGACTTCGAACTCGATGAGGCCGAATTCGGTTTGGGCCAGCAGAAGATCAAGCTTAAGCCAAACGACGATGATCGCCAGATTGCATACAAGATTTGGGTTGAATTGAGCACCCGCAAGATCGGACTCACGATTGACCTGGAGCAGGATGTGATCACCGAAGTCTATGACTCGTGGCACACCTTCTTCTCTGTGACTCGTGAGCTCATCAAGGACGTGCCCGTCAGGAAGTATCAACGTGACTCCACAGCAAAGATCGTGCGGCTATCTATTGAGGTGCTCAACGAAGGTCTTCGCCCTCACCTGACCAAGTGGCAGGCACGATTTCGACGTTGGTACGAACACGCGGCGAAGAAGGAAGACTTCGGCAGCACGGCGCCACAAGAGATTCAAAAGCAGTTCCCTGCGTTCGCGGAACTGACGGAAGACTTGAAGCTGGTGAATGAACGGCTCATTGCCTATAGAAACCGGATGCACGATCTGATGGCGAACCGGTAGCCGAAGCTAGTACAGGGGGGTGAAAATTGAAAACGATCGAGCGCTCCGAGCAACAGCTCACGCTTGCTGAATATCAAGACCGTGCTTGTACGTCGAATCAGTTTCGCGGCAAGGACACTGCACTTGATCAGCTGCAGTTCGGCCTCTTTGGCGAGATTGGAAGCGTCCTTTCCCTTGTGAAAAAGTCGCATCGAGATCTTCAACCTGCTGACTTGCACGGCATTGGAGAGGAGCTAGGTGACGCACTGTGGTATCTCACCACGGCGGCGGTGGAATGCGGGTCATCGCTACAGGAGATCGGCGCAGGGGCAATCCTTGAACTGCAACGACACTTCGGCGTCAATTGCGACGAGCGCAAGGATGACATTGCGTTTGACGAGTTCGACGGGCTTGTCGCCTTTAGCCGAAGTCAGCTAAAGGACGAAGAAAAGCTCACGAGACTGCGGCAGCTTGGAATCGACTCCGGTCGCTTGCTCATGGAGAGCGTCGAGAAGGAT
>NZ_JBFUFP010001265.1:0-1416 GCF_056403375.1 Rhizobacter sp. P2_H2 | reverse complement strand
GTGCTGCCGCTCTTGAATTCGCTGACGGTGCCGCTCGCCTGCACGTAGTCGCCCACTTTCACGTCGGCACCGCCCGGCGCGTAGACGAACAGGCCCTCGGAGGTCTTCGGGTCGGCATCGGCGACCGGCTGCTGGATGAAGAAACCCTTCAGCTGCTCGTCGCCCTGGAAATCGGCGGTGACGACGCCGCGCACCGTGACGGCCTGGCCGTCGAACGGGCTCAGCGCGCCCGGGCCCTGCACCGCGGTGATGTCGCGCAGCGTGTTCGGCGCGGCGGGGCAGTCCGGCAAGGTCGTGACGGGCGGATTGCCGCCGCCGCCGGCGGGCGGCGCGTCATCACCGCCGCCGCCGCAGGCCGACAGCGCGGCCAGCAGGCCGACGATGACGCCGGAGGTCCAGGACGCGTGCCACTTGGAATGGTTCGACATGCAAGTTCTCCCTGTTCGCGGAACTTCCGTCCGCAACTTCAACCGAGCGGGGCGACCGCGAGGGGCGGCCGGCAAAGCCGCGCAGGTTGCGCTGCCGGCGTGTCAGTGTCGTGACACGGGGAGTGCTTGCAAGTTCACGGCCAGCCAGCTCACTGCCAGCGCAGCGTCCAGATGAAGTCCAGCGAGTTGTCGAGCCCCGACTGCGCGCGCAGCGTGAAGCGCTGGGCGATCCGGTAGATCAGCTGCCAGTTGCCGGTGGTCGCGTTCAGGCTGCGTTCGTAGCCGACGTACCAGCGCCGCGACAGCTGCTTGCCAAGCGACACCACCGTCTCGCGCACGTCGGTCGCGCTGTTCGTGTTCTGCGACACCGACAGGTCGTCGATGCCCAGCACCTTCAGCGGATCGGCGCCGCCGCCTTCGCCGGCCAGCAGCGCCAGCGCCGCGCGCTGCAGCAGCGCGGTGTCGGATTTGCCCAGCCCGTCGCTCGCGCGGCCGAGCAGCATCCACGAGAGCTTGTCGATGTCGGACAGCTCCGGCTCGGAGAACAGCCGCACGCGCGGCGTCAGCGCGGTGCCGGTGATCGCGACGCCGACGCGCACGTCGGTGTTCGGCCGCGTCGCCTCGATGTCGAGGCGCGGGTTCTCCGGCGTGCCGGTGAAGGTGATGACGCCGCGGTCGATCGTCAGCTTCTGGCCATAGGCGTTGTAGGTGCCGTCGACCGCGCGCACGCTGCCGTTGAGCGCCAGCTTGCCGCCCGGCGTCGTCAGCTTCAGCTCGCCTTCGAGCCGGGTGTCGATGCCGCGCCCGCGCAGCCGCAGCGCCTGGCCCAGGTTCACCGTCAGGTCGACCGCGACGTTGCGGTTGCTTGGTGCGCCGGTCGGCGCGGTGACCTCGATGGCGGTGTTGCGGTTCACGACCACCACGTCGCCCGACAGGCTGGGCGCGCTCGACAGGCTGAAATCGAACAGCCCTTCGTCGACCTTGAAGC
>NZ_JBFUFP010001264.1:0-1416 GCF_056403375.1 Rhizobacter sp. P2_H2 | reverse complement strand
CATCAGTTCGGTGCGGTGCAATACTCGGTGCCCGACCGCAGGTCTGCGACCGTGGAAAACAGGAACTCCGATGGGCGAGCCTTTGCGTATCGGGTCTACGTGACCGACGACGCCGGCCAGCTCATGGCGTCGGTCGACCCGGTCGTGCAGAACGACACCCGCTGACCCGTCGCCGGTGCCGCCCGCCGGGCTGGCGTGCCGAAGAGGATCTCGATGTGTCGCAAATGAATTACATTGGCGGCCATGAAGTCCTCCACCATTCCTGCCGTCCGTGTCGAACCCGAGTTGCGTGAGCAACTGGAGCGCGTGCTGCAGAGCGGAGAAAGCCTGTCCCAGTTCGTCGAGGCTTCCGTGCGTGAAGGCGTCAACCGCCGCCTCGCGCAAGCGGAGTTCATCGCACGCGGGCTGGCCTCCCTCGAGTCCGCGAAGCGCGACGGCCGGTTCGTGAGTGCGGACGAGGTCATCGGCGGGCTCGAGAAGAAGCTCGCCGGTGCGCAGGCCCGCCGGACGGCCCTGGGTCGTTCGAAGCGATGAGCTTTCGCGTTCTGCTGACGCGCGAGGCGCAGCAGGACCTCGACCGGCTCTGCGATTTCCTCATCGAACGCGAGTTCGCGCGCGAGGATGGCGACCTGGCCCTGGCAGAAGAAGCCCTCGGTGCGATCGCCGGGGGATTGCGGACACTGGAGAAGTTTCCGTTCACCTGCCGAAAGGCGGCCTCCAGCCCGTTCCTGCGCGAACTCGTGATCGCGTGCGGCCGCACCGGCTGCGTCGCGTTGTTCGAGATCATCGATGAAGAAACCGTTGTGGTCGCGGCCGTCCGCCACCAGCGAGAGGACGACTTTCACTGAGGCTGCGCGGCCTCAGCCGCTCCTTGCCGCGTCCCACAACGCCACGATGTCGGCCTCGCCGAGCCGGGCGCCCGCGCTCATCGCGCGCTCGAGCGCGGCGGCGGGCAGCGCGCCGATCAGCCGCTGCGCCTTCTCGCGCCGCAGCGCATGCAATGCCGCACGCGGCTCATCGCGGCGCCGGCAGGCCGCGTCCGACCATCCCGCGAGTTCGGCGGCCGTGTCCAGGTCGCCCCGGCAGGCGGCGAGCCAGGCCAGCGTGTCGGCCGCCTGCCACAGCAGGCCGCAATCGGCGGCCAGCCGCAGCGCGTCGTGCGACAGCGCGAACGCCTCGTCCACCGACCCGTGCTCCAGCAGCGCATGCATCAGGTTCAGCAGCGCGGTGCACAGCGTGGCCGGGGCGCGCTTGCTGCGCAGCGAATCGACCAGCTGGTGGCCGAGATACACCGCCTCGTCGACCTCGCCCATCGCCAGCGCCAGGTCGGCCAGGTGCGCGCGAGCGCGCCACGCGCCGCGCTCGTCGCCGGCCGCGAGCCGCAGGCCCAGTTCGACCTCGCGGGCGGCGCGGCTG
>NZ_JBFUFP010001263.1:0-1416 GCF_056403375.1 Rhizobacter sp. P2_H2 | reverse complement strand
GCCCTGCTGATGCTGTTGCGCAGCCTGCCGAGCGAGCAGCTGGCGGGCGGCGGGTCTCAGCGAGACTTGCGCGCCGCGTCCTGAGCGGCTCGCTCGATCACGGCAGCGACCGCCTTCGGCTGCGTCATGAAGACCGCGTGGCTGGCTTTCACCTCGGTCACGGTGGCATCGATCCGCTTGGCCATCTTGTGCAGCATCCGCACGTCGAAGGCCTTGTCGTCGGTCGCGATGACAGCCCAGCTCGGCCGGGTCCGCCACGCAGCCTGCGTGAGCTTGGTGCCGAACACCGACATGTTGATCGGCACCTGCGAGTCCCGCAGGAACGCGACGTCCGCATCGGTGGCATCGCCAGCGAACCCGATCTTGAACTTGTCACGGTTGACGAAGCCGTACCCGTCGGCCTGGACGTCGATGACGAAATCGGGGGCCGAGAACCCGGTGTACTGCTCGCTCGTCGTCTCACCGGCGTCGGGCGACAGCGCCGACACGTAGACGAGGCCGACGACCTTCGGGTCGACACCGGCCTCGGTGATCACGGTGCCGCCCCAGGAGTGGCCGACGAGGATCGTCGGACCGTTCTGGAGTGCCAACGCGCGCTTGGTTGCGGCCACATCGTCGGCCAGCGAGGTCAGCGGATTCTGGACGATGGTGACCTGATAGCCGCGCTTGGTCAGTTCGTTGTAGACGCCACGCCAGCCCGAGCCATCTGCGAAGGCGCCATGCACCAGCACGACGTTCCTGACCTGGGGAGACTGTGCGTTGGCGCCACCACCAACGCCGACGATGCTGGCGGTTGCCGCAGCGGCGACGATGAGCTTGCGAAATGTGATGTTCATGGTGAGGTTCCTTGACGGTCGAAGAGGGTTGAGTGGATTCGCGAATCGTTTCGAAATGGTAGAGAAGACGGCGGTTAACGTGGTTGCAATTTCAGCCGCCGTAACTTGCTCTTTGAATTCGAATCTTTCCAGATCGTCTACAAAAAATTCTGTTGAATGAGTATTCACGCAATAAACGATCGCCTGTCGGGGCGCGGATTCGAAAGGGCATTGCACGGGGCGAAGACGCTTCGCCCGCTCTTGTTCAGATGCCGCAGGTCGCGCGGATCTCTTCGACGGCACGCTCACCGATCACGACGCAAGGCGCCATGGTGTTGCCGCTGGTGACGTGCGGCATGACGGATGCGTCAGCAATGCGCAGCCCCTGTACGCCATGGACTTTCAGGGAACCATCGACCACCGACATCTCGTCGCGGCCCATCTTCGCCGTACAGGACTGGTGCCAATACGTCACGGCCGCATTGCGTGCGTAGTTCTCCAGGTCCTTCCCGGCGAGCCTGCCCGGCAGGCTCTCGCGCTTGACGAGGCCCTTGAACGCGGACTGCGAGCCCAGGTCCTGCACCAACCGGATGTTCTCGAG
>NZ_JBFUFP010001262.1:0-1418 GCF_056403375.1 Rhizobacter sp. P2_H2 | reverse complement strand
ACCGCGTGGCTCGCTGCTGCCGTCGCGGCACGCGGCGGGCAGGACATCGAGCCCTTCGTTGCCGCCGTCGCGCGCCGCTCGCCGACCGATGCAGCGCTGATGCGGGTGTTCTTCGAGCAACTGCAGAAGACGCGCGATGTCGGCGTGGCCGAGCGCGTGCTGGCCGAGATGTCGTTCCAATGGCGCGTGCACGCGTAYGCGGCCGGCGTCGTGCTGCTCGGCCGCGAGGCGCCGGCGGCGTGGCGCGATGCGGCCCGCCGGCTGCTGTTCGCCGACGAGCGGCCGTATTTCACCCCGCCTGCATGACTTCGCGGATCAGCGCGATGAACGCCCGCAAGCCCGCCGGCACATGCCGGCGTGTCGGGTAGTACAGGCAGATGCCGGGGTAGGGCGGCGTCCAGTCCGCGAGCATGCGCAGCAGCCGTCCCTGCTTCAGGTCGTCGCCGACGTGCAGCTCCGACAGGTAGCCGACACCGACGCCGGCGAAGACCGCGCTGCGCATCAGTGACGGCTCGTCGAGCGTGATCGGGCCGGGCACGTCCAGCGTCAGCGATTCGCCGTGCCGCTCGAACTCCCAGCGGTAGCGCGCGCCGCTCGCCAGGCGCCAGCGGATGCAGCGGTGGTTCATCAACTCGCCCGGCGTGGCGGCGCTGCCGTGCGCCGCCACGTAGTCGTGCGACGCGACCACCGCCATGCGCATCGCGCCGCTCATCGGCACCGCGATCATGTCGCGCGGCACCGTGTCGGCCACCCGGATGCCGGCGTCGTAGCCCTCGGCGACGATGTCGATCAGCCGCCCTTCGGTGACCAGGTCGACCTGCATCTGCGGGTAGCGCTTCAGGAACTCGAGCACGATCGGCTCGAACACGATGCGCGCCGCACCGACCGAGGTGTTCAGCCGCAGCGTGCCGGCCGGCGTGTCGCGCAGCAGGTTCACCGCCTCCATCGCGCCGCGGATGTCGCCCAGCGCCGGCGCGATGCGCGCGACGAACTGCTCGCCGGCCCCGGACAGCGCCACGCTGCGCGTCGTGCGGTTGAAGAGGCGCACGCCGAGGCGCGCCTCGAGCCCGGCCACCGCGCTGCTCAGCGCCGAGGTCGACATGCCCATGTCGGTGGCGGCTGCACGGAAGCTGCCGTGCCGCGCCACGGCCAGCACCGCTTCCAGTTCGACGAGGCCTGACTTGTGCATTGTCCTGATTACCAGAACTAGTCATCGGGATTCGTGCAGCTTATCAAATCAATGCCCGGCCTCTAGATTCGATGCATCCCTTCATTGCACAGGACATCGACATGCACGGCATCACCCGGATCTACATCGACGGCGCCTTCGTCGCCCCGCACGGCCAGGAGCGTTTCGACCTCTTCAACCCGGCCACCGAGGCGCTTATCGGCCAGGTCGCGCTCGGTGACGTGGAGGA
>NZ_JBFUFP010001261.1:0-1420 GCF_056403375.1 Rhizobacter sp. P2_H2 | reverse complement strand
CTGCACGCCGGCATCGCCTTCGCGCAGGCCGGCGAAACCGTCAAGATCGCGTGGATCGATCCGCTGTCCGGGCCGTTCGCGAGTCTCGGGGCGAACCAGCTGAAGAGCTTCCAGTTCATGGCCGAGCGCATCAGCGGCAAGAAGAACCCGGCCGGCGTCACCTTTGAGGTGGTCGGCTTCGACAACAAGGCCTCGCCGCAGGAAAGCCTGAACGTGCTGAAGGCCGCCATCGACCAGGGCTTCCGCTACGTCACGCAGGGCAACGGCTCGGGCGCGGCAGCGGCCATCATCGACGCGGTGTCCAAGCACAACGAGCGCAACCCGGGCAAGGAGATCGTGTTCCTGAACCACTCCGCGGTCGACCCGGACCTCACCAACAGCAAGTGCAACTACTGGCACTTCCGCTTCGACGCCGACACCTCGATGAAGATGGAGGCGATGACGACCTACATGAAGGACCAGCCGTCCATCAAGAAGGTCTACCTGATCAACCAGAACTACTCGCACGGCCAGCAGGTCTCGAAGTTCGCGAAGGAGACGCTGGCCCGCAAGCGCCCCGACATCCAGATCGTCGGCGACGACCTGACGCCGCTCGGCCAGGTGAAGGACTTCTCGCCCTACGTCGCGAAGATCAAGCAGAGCGGCGCCGACACCGTGATCACCGGCAACTGGAGCCAGGACCTGACGCTGCTGATCAAGGCCGCGAAGGACGCCGGCCTCGACGTCAACTTCTACACCTACTACGCGAGCGTGATCGGCACGCCCACCGCGATCGGCGCGGCCGGCGAGGGCAAGGTCAAGATGATCGCGTACGCCCACCACAACATCCCGGGCGACATCGCCGCGGTCGGCGAGGAGTTCAACAAGAAGTTCAAGGAAGACTTCTTCACCACCGACATCTACAACATCTTCACGATGCTGCCGGCCGCGATGGCCAAGGCGAAGAGCACCGACCCGGTGAAGGTGGCCGCCGCGATGGAAGGCCTGACGGTGAAGGGCTTCAGCGGCGAGATCACGATGCGCGCCTCCGACCACCAGATGCAGCAGGGCCTGTACCTGAGCACCTGGCGCAAGGTCGATGCGAAGAACAAGTACAACGTGGAAGGCACCGGCTACACCTTCGTGCCGGACAAGTTCTACGAGCCGTACGTGTCGAGCACGCCCACGTCGTGCCAGATGAAGCGTCCGGGAGCTTGAATCCCATCCACTGACAATCCCGCGGTCGACCACCCGGTCGCCGCGGGATTTTTGTTGACGCATCCATGGAGTTCTTCACCACATCGCTGCTGAACGGCATCAGCTACGGGCTGCTGCTGTTCATGCTGAGTTCCGGCCTCACGCTGATCTTCAGCATGATGGGCGTGCTGAATTTCGCGCACGCGAGCTTCTACATGCTGGGCGCGTACTTCGCATACACGAC
>NZ_JBFUFP010001260.1:0-1424 GCF_056403375.1 Rhizobacter sp. P2_H2 | reverse complement strand
ACCACGTGCTTCAGTTCGGGCAGTTGCCTCAGCCGTTCTTCCAGCGGGCGGGCGACGAGCTGCTCCATGCGCTCGACCGGCAGCCCGGGGTTGGCGACGAAGATCATCGCGTCGCGGATGGTGGTGGAGGGCTCCTCCTGCGACGGGAACTTCAGGAAGGCGAACACGCCGGCCACCAGCACCAGCGCGGCCACGAAGAAGGTCAGCCGGCTCGCGCCCAGTGCCGATTCGGTGAGCTTCATCGTTGTGCTCCGTGCAGCAGCGTCTGCGACTCCTGCCGCACCGCGGCCTGGCCCTCGTTCAGGAAGGCGACGCCGGCGACGACGACCTGGTCGCCCGCGACCAGGCCCGCCTTCACCGGCAGGCGGCCGCCGGGCAGCACGCCGTCGCCGAGCTGGATCGGACGACGCACGAGTTGCTGCCTGGTGGCATCGAGCAGGAAAACGCTCGCCGTGCCCGGGTCGCCACCCGCCAGCAGCGCAGGGGCGGGCACCGAGAGCGCGGTGCTCGCCGTGCGCGGCAGTTCCACCGAGACGACGCTGCCGCTGCGCAAGCCCGCGGCGGCGCCCGCGATGCGGAAGACTGCCGGCACCAGCGAGCCGTTCTCGTTGCGCGCCGACAGCCGCTCCAGCGTCAGTGACAGTGGGCCGGCCGTGGCCGCCTGGCCCGGTGCGAGGCGCGAGGCCACCGCCTCGGGCAGCATCGCCACCACTTCCAGCGTCTGCCGCGCTTCGATCTGCAGCACCGGCTGGCCGGCTCCGATGTCGGTGTGCGGCTGAGCTGCGCGAGTGACGATCTCGCCGTCGAACGGTGCCGTGATGCGCACCAGCGCGAGGTCGCGGCGCGCCAGTGCGAGCGCCGCCTCGGCCGCCTGCAGTTGGCCGACCGCCAGCCGGTGCTGCGTCTGCATCGACTCCAGCGTGCTCGCCGAGACGATCTGGTCCTTGGCAAGCGACTCGTGCTGCCGCAGCTGGGTGCTGCGTTCCGCGAGCACGGCCACGGCCGAGGCGCGGTCGGATTCGGCCTTCTCCAGTCGCCAGCGGGCCGGCGATTCGTCCAGGCGTGCCAGCACCTGGCCAGCACGCACGCGGTCGCCGACGTCGACGGCGATGGCKGCGATGCGCCCGGGTGACTCGAAGCCGAGTTCGGCGCGCTGGCGTGCGCGCWGCGTGCCGATGAACGACTCGACGGTTGCCGTGCCGCCGTCGGCAACGACTTCCACCTTGACGGGGCGCGGCACGGCGACGGACGGGGCGGTTTCCTTTGCGCAGCCGGCCAATGCGGCGGCCAGCAGGGCGACGACGGCCGCCTTGCGGTGATGTGGGGGCATGGTGATGAATCCGGGGCGAGGTTGATCAGGTGACGGTCTGGGCGAGCTGCTGCAGCGCCTGGCGCATGGCTTCGCGCTGGCGCTTGCTGAACTG
>NZ_JBFUFP010001259.1:0-1425 GCF_056403375.1 Rhizobacter sp. P2_H2 | reverse complement strand
CTGCGAGTGCCGAGCGGGACTTCGATACCTCAGTCCGAACGGATGGTGGCGGGCCTGCGTCGAACACTCGCCACCCGTTCGGGCTGAGGTATCGAAGCCTGCGCTGTTTGCGGGCCCACGAACACAACCTGCGCGCACAGCACAACGAAGCAAGAAACGAAAACGCCCCGCGATAGCGCGAGGCGTTGCAGCAACCAGGTTCGTGGCCTGGTGCAGTGATCACTTCTTCATCGGTTCCTTCTTGGAATCGGTCGCAGCCGCGGCCTTGTAGGCCCCACCGTTGACCGTCAGGCCGGCATCGGACAGCTTCGCGGCCTGGTGCTCCTTCACGCCCTTCACGCGACCCATCACGTCGCTCCAGTCCTTGAACTCACCCTTCTTGCGCTCGGTCAGCATGCGCGTGGCCATCGCCGGACCGATCCCCTTGACCGCTTCGAGCTCGGCCTGCGTCGCCTTGTTGATGTCGACGCCCGCCGCAAACGCCAGCGCCGAGAACAGCGCCAGCAACGTGGCGATGATGGTCTTCTTGAACATGGTGATCCTCTCCTGGAAGGTTGACGGATTGCCGATTGACAACCCGCCGGCCTAACGAGGCCCTTCGAGGGAGCGTTGACCGGTCAGGACCGGTACAGATGCACCTTATTGACCCGCTGCCGCGAGCCAGTCGACATAGCGCTTCACACCACCGGCCACATCGGTGAACGCATGGTCGCAACCTGTTGCGCGCAGTCGCGACAGGTCAGCCTGTGTATGGCTTTGGTACTTGCCGACCAGCGCCTGTGGGAACTCGATGTACTCGATGAGCCCCTTCGCGACCAGCTCGCCCAACGGCAGCGGCGGCTCGCCCTTCAACGCACGCGACGCATTGACAGTGGCCTCGGCGACGTCGTTGAACGGCTGCGCGCGCCCGGTACCGAGGTTGAAGATGCCGCTCTGCCCCGGGTGCTGCAGGAACCACAGGTTCACCGCGACCACGTCGTCGACGAAGATGAAATCGCGGTTCTGCTCGCCCGGCCCGTAGCCCCCGTACTCGCCGAACAGCTTCACCTTGCCGGTCTCGCGGAACTGGTTGAAGTGGTGGAACGCCACCGAGGCCATGCGGCCCTTGTGCTGCTCGCGCGGGCCGTAGACGTTGAAGTAGCGGAAGCCCACCACCTGGCTGCGGTTCACGTGCAGCATGCGCCGCACCACGTTGTCGAACAGCAGCTTCGAGTAGCCGTAGACGTTCAGCGGCCGCTCGAACGCCGGCTCTTCGCGGAAGGTGTCGCTGCCGCCGTAGGTGGCCGCCGACGACGCATACAGCAGCCGCGTGCCCTGCGCCTGGCAGGCGTCGAGCAGGTCCTTGCTGCAGCGGTAGTTGGTGTCGAGCATGAAGCGCCCGTCGTGCTCCATCGTGTCGGAGCACGCGCCCTGGTGCAGCACCAC
>NZ_JBFUFP010001258.1:0-1426 GCF_056403375.1 Rhizobacter sp. P2_H2 | reverse complement strand
CCGGTGCAGCTGCCCCCACTTGCGAGCCAGCTTGATGGCACCTTCGTTCGCCTCGGCGCCGCTGTTGGTGAAGAACACCTGGTCGAAGTCGCTGTTCCGGCACAGCAGCTCCGCCAGCGCGAGCGCCGGCGCATTGTGGAAGGCCGGGCTGGGCGTGAGCAGCAGCGCGGACTGCCGCGCCAGGGCCTCGCGGATGCAGGCCGGCGCGTGGCCGAGCGTGTTCACCGCCCAGCCTTGCACGAAGTCCAGGTGGCGCCGGCCGCGGTCGTCCCACAGCCAGCTGCCTTCGCCGCGCAGGAACAGCTGGTCCGGGCGGGCGGTGATGTTCATCAGCGCGTGGTTCATGCTGCGTGCTCCAGGGCCTGGGGGGCGTGTTCACGAGCGTCGAGCTCGGGGGCTTCGGCCAGTCCGAGCATCAGGGCGAGGTTCTGCACCGCGGCACCCGATGCACCCTTGCCGAGGTTGTCGAAGACGGCGCTCAGCAGCAACTGGCCGTGGGCGTCGTTGCCGAACACCGCGAGCTGCAGGTCGTTGCTGCCGTTGCGGGCCTGCGGATCGAGCCGCGCCATCGCGCCGGTGCGCTCGGCGTCCAGCACCTGCACATGGCGGCAGTCGCGGTAGTGCCGAGCGAGCAGGTCGCGCACCGCCTGCGCCGTCATCGGCCGCTGCAGCATCGAGGCATGCAACGGGATCGTCAGCGCGATGCCCTGCCGGAAGTTGCCGTACGACGGCACGAAGAACGGCCGGCCCTGCAGGCCTGCATGCCGCTCGATCTCGGGCACGTGCTTGTGCTGCAGGCCGAGGCCGTAGGTCTGGAACGGCAAGGCCGCCGCGGCAGCCGGGCCTTCGTGGGCGTCGATGCCCTCGCGCCCGCGTCCGGAGTAGCCGGACACGGCGTGGATGCTCAACGGCGCATCGGCACGCAGGCAGCCAGCCTCGACCAGCGGACGCAGCAGCGCGACGGCCCCGGTCGGGTAGCACCCCGGATTGCTGACACGCCGTGCCTGGGCGATGCGTCCGGCCTGCTGCGGCGACATCTCCGGAAAGCCGTAGACCCAGTGCGCATCGGTGCGGTGCGCCGACGAGGCATCGATCACCCGCACGCGCGGGTTGCGGACGGCCGCCACCGCCTGGCGCGCGGCCTCGTCGGGCAGGCACAGCACAGCCACGTCGCAGTCGTTGATGGCAGCGGCACGCGCGGCGGCATCCTTGCGCAACGCGTCGGGCAGCGTCACGAGGGCGATGTCGCGTCGCCCGGCCAGCCGCGCGCGGATCTGCAGGCCGGTGGTGCCSTGGTCGCCGTCGATGAAAACGCTCGCGCTCATGAAGTCCTCCTGGAGTGGAGAGCAGAGCTTGCGGTTCGGCCGACGATCGGTAAAGTTGAATGTCATGAACAGCAGATTCATGAAACCTGAAGCACCATGAG
>NZ_JBFUFP010001257.1:0-1428 GCF_056403375.1 Rhizobacter sp. P2_H2 | reverse complement strand
GACTTCAGCATGATCGGCTCCTGGGTGTGGCGGGCGGATCGATGGGTCCGCCCCTGTTCACACGACGGGCGATCAGCGGCCGGATCGACATCCCCATGGCCGGCTCAGGGATAACCCCCGGGGCGCCTAGGCGAAGCAGGGGCCGAGCTCGCGGACCTCGATCGTGCACCACTCGGCGGCCGGGCAATCGGCCGCGATGGCCACCGCCTCGTCGCGCGTCTTCACGTCGAGCAGGAAGAAGCCGCCGATCATTTCCTTGGCCTCGGCGAACGGGCCGTCGACCAGCCGCTTCTCGCCGGCGCGCTTCTGCACGCGCACCGCGCGGTCCTGCGCCAGCAGCGACTCGGCGCTCTTCAGCACGCCGCGGGCCTTCAGCTTCTCGGCGTAGCCCAGCATGCTGTCGTAGGCCGCCTGGCCTTCGGCGAGCGTGCGCTGGCCGCGCTGTTCGACGGGTTCGACGATGAGCATCATGTAGGACATGGGGTCTCCGATCTCGAATGGGCGTTCATTGTGTCGCGGATGCGCGGCCGTGGGGATACGGCAGCACCATCGCGAGGCTGGCCACGCACAACAGCAGCATCGCCAGGGCCAGCGGCAGCGGCGAGCGGCCCGACATGAACGGCGCCACGCCCTGCGTGCCGAGCGCGCCGGCCGCGAGGATCGCCAGCATCAGCAGTGCCGACGCGCGGCCCATCTGCACCGGCGGCAGGGCCAGCGCCTCGCTGAACGCGGCCGGCCCGCGCACCGCGAGCACCGCGGTGAAGGCGCACCAGAACACCGCGACGGCGGCGAAGCTCGGCTGCCCCAGCCAGGCCGCGAGCGCGAAGCCGCCGCACAGCGCCCCATGCGCCCAGCAGCCGGCCTGCACCGCGCGCGCCGCACCGAAGCGCCGGCTGATCCGCCCCGACTGGCTCGCCACCGCCATGAAGCACAGCACGCTCATCAGCTGCAGCGCGGCGAAGCTGGCGGCGCCGCGGCCGTAGGCATGCACCATCAGCTGCGGCGCGCTGGCGACGAAGCTCAGCAGCGCGCCGAAGCACAGTGCATGGCACAGCGCGAGACGCAGGAATCTGCGGTTGCCGATGATCGCGGCATAGCCCGAGGCGGCGCTTCGGTCCAGCCCCGGCAGCTCGCGTGGCGTGACGCGCACGACGAAGGGCAGCGCGAGCAGCGTGACGCCGCCGAGGATCCAGAAGGTGGCGCGCCAGTCCATCACCAGCAGCAGCGCGCTGCCGAGCACCGGCCCGGCGGCCGGCACCGCCGACTCGATCATCGCGATCGAGGCGATGCCCTTCACCGCATGTTCGTCCGGCAGCGTCGCGCGCACGACGCTCGGGGCCACCACCGTCGCCGCACCGGCGGCCGCGCCCTGCAGCGCGCGCATCGCGAGCAGCCAGCCGATGTCCGGCGCGAGCGCGCAGCCGAAGG
>NZ_JBFUFP010001256.1:0-1428 GCF_056403375.1 Rhizobacter sp. P2_H2 | reverse complement strand
GCTTTGGGAACTCTCGGCCAGATCGAGTGCCTGGATAGCCCGCCTGGGCTGAGCTCAGCCCAGGCAGTCGCCGCTGCGCCGCGTGCGCGATGCGGGCGCCTGCCCCGGCAGCTCCGTCGCGTAGTGCAGGGACAGCAGCTGCCAGCCCTGCGAGCCCAGCTGCCACTGGCTGCTGTTGACGCCGGTGAAAGCGGCAGGCCCTTCGGCGCTGTCGTAACGGGTCTCGACCACGCTGTAGACCTGGGCATGGGCACCATGGCGGCGCAGCTCGCGATGGACCTCGCATTCGAACACCGCCTTGGGCGCCGGCTCTTTCAACGTGGCCAGGAACTCGGTGCCTGACCAGCTGCGCACGTCGAGGCTGGCATCGCGCAGGCGCTGGCCCCAGATCCGCGTTTGCGGATGCAGCAGCGGGCGCAGCAGCTCGGCGTCGGGCGCGCCGCCGGCCTTGCTGTTGAAGGTGCGCCACAGGTCGCCGATGCGCTGCTCCAGCTGGGCCTGGCTTTGGGTCTCGGCCCGCGAGCCCAGCTCGGCCAGCAGCGCCGGCCAGCTGACGCGGTAGAGCTGCGACAGACCCGCAGCATGCCGGCCCGGGCGGGTGGAGGCGAATATCAGCCACTGACCATCGCTGCTGACCGAGGGCGTGAACTCGAAGCTCGGGCTGTTGACCGGTGCTGGCAGGCGTATCGCCGGGCCGAACCCGGCACCGACCCGCTCCGCCAGGAACAGGTCGCCGTCCTGCCTGGCCTGGGTCTCGCTGCGGTCGCTCCACCACAGAGCGTAGCGGCCATCCGGTGACAGCGTGAAGTCGCTGTTGGACAGTCCCACATTGATCGGTGCCTGAAGCGCGACCGGCACGCTGTGCGTGCCATCGGCCAGACGCTCGCTCTGGTAGACAGCCAGCCGGCCCGGCCCGCCGGGGCGGTCGGAGCCGAAGTAGAGGCGCTCGCCATAGCGCTCCGGCCCGAGCTCGAAGCCGGGGCCCTGCACGGCCTCGGCCAAGCGCTGCGGTGCACTCCATTGGCCGTCCGTCCAGCGGGACTCATGGATGTCCAGCTGTCCCAGCGCCTTCTCGCCCTCGAGGGGGCGGTCGGAGACGAAGGTCAGCGTCTTGCCATCGCCGCTCAGGTGCGGGTCGGAGTCTCGCCAGCGCGGGTCGCTGAAAGGCAGCACCTGCGGGTCCGACCACTCGCCGTTGACGCGGCGCTGCCAGAAGATCTGCGAACGCTTGAACCCGGCAGCCGAGCGTGCGAACACGCGCAGCTCGCGCTGCTCCTGCAGGTTGTAGCTTTGCAGGCTCGGGTCGGCGGGGCCCGCCTGGACAGGCTCGACGAGAAGTTCGGCGGCGTGGGCCGACGCGCTCAGCGCGAGCAGCAGGCTGGTCACAAGGAGACGGTTTTGCATGAGGTGTGGAGCGTGCTGGGAGGG
>NZ_JBFUFP010001255.1:0-1430 GCF_056403375.1 Rhizobacter sp. P2_H2 | reverse complement strand
CCACCGAAGCCGTCGCGCTGTCGGCCGCGTTGCCGCGCGGCAGCGTCACGCTGAACGGCGACACCGCGCGCACCGTCTCGTCGACCACCAACGGCACAACGACACAGCTGACGAGCCACTTCACGTCGGAGAGCCTCGGCCTGACGACGCACTACGACGGCCGCACCGCCAACTTCTCGCTCAGCGCCGTCGACATCACGCGCCAGGCCACGCTGGTCGACGGCGTGCTGCAGGGCAGCTCGATCAACGGCACGCACACGATGGGGCTCACGCTGCCGAACGGTTCGGCCCGCTACACCGTCGCGACGCAGGGCAGCGCCACCTACGGCCCGACCGGCCTGCCGATCGCCGGCACCTGGGCGATCACGCTGCCGCATGCCGCCGTGGGCCTCGCGATCGCGAACGCGCTCGCGACGATCACCGTCGACCAGGGCAAGGACGGCACGATCGACCGCAGCATCACCGTGCCGGTGTCGCGCCTCGCATCCGACGCCGGCTGATCAGTCGACCAGCCGGTTCAGCTTCGCGTACTGCAGCAGCATGATGGTCTTGCCGTCGCGGATCCTGCCCGCCGCGACCCAGGCCAGCGCCTCGTCGAGCGTGGGTTCGAGCACCTCGATGTCCTCGCCCTCGTGCTGTTCGCCGCCGCCGGCCGACACCTTGTCGCGCGCCTCGTAGGCGCCGACGAAGAAGTGCAGCCGCTCGGTCACCGAGCCCGGGCTCATGTAGGCCTCGAACACCGGGCGCACCTCGGCGATGCGGTAGCCGGTTTCCTCCTCGGTCTCGCGGCGGATGCAGGTCGCAGGGTCGTCGCGGTCCAGCAGGCCGGCACAGGCCTCGATCAGCATGCCGTCGGGCGTGCCGTTCACGTAGGCCGGGAAGCGGAACTGGCGCGTCAGCACCACCGTGCGGCGCTCGCGGTTGTAGAGCAGGATCGTCGCGCCGTTGCCGCGGTCGTAGGTCTCGCGGCTCTGGCGCTGCCAGCTGCCGTCGCTGCGCTGGAAGTCGAAGCTCGTCTTCTTCAGCACATACCAGTCGTCGCTCAGCACCTTCACGTCGACGATGCGCACGCGGTCGTTCACGGGGATCTCCGGTTCAAGGATGGAAACGCGATGATTCGTGCATGTTCGTGCACTGTCAAGCAATTTCGTGCAAACTCGCGGCCATGCTGACCGAACAACGCAAGCAACTGATCCTCGGCCGCCTGAAGCAGGACGGACAGGTCGTCGCCGCGACGCTGAGCGAGGAACTGGGGCTGTCGGAAGACACGATCCGGCGCGACCTGCGCGCGCTCGCGGCCGAGGGCCTGCTGCAGCGGGTGCACGGCGGCGCGCTGCCGGCATCCAGCGCCGTGGCCGATTTCTCGGCGCGGCGCGCGGTCGAGCCGCAGGGCAAGGCGAGCATCGCGCGCGCCGCGGCCGCGATGGTGC
>NZ_JBFUFP010001254.1:0-1432 GCF_056403375.1 Rhizobacter sp. P2_H2 | reverse complement strand
GCGTGATCGAGCTCGGTGGGGTGCGGGCGGCCTACCTGCGGCTGCGCAGCCTCGGCAGCGGGCCGGTGCCGGAACTCACGGGGGCCGAGGCGACGAGCGCGACGCTGCAATGGCCGCAACCTGCGTTGCAATGGAGCGAGCCGATCGCGCCGGCGAGCTGCGATGCGCAGCATTGCGACTACACGCTGCCGGCGGTGGCCGTGGAGGCGCTGGAACTGCTGCCGCACGATGCGAACACGGTGGCGCGCGTCGGCTGGCTGGTGCGGGGCGAGACCGCGCCGCGCCAGCATGGTCACCGCCACGGATTGCGCCGGCACCTGCATGCGCTGCGCGACAAGACCCCGGCGCCGCTGCCGGTACCCGAGCCCGGCTGGCAGCCGCTGGCCGACGGCAGCGTGTGGTGGCTGCGGCTGCCGACGGGGGAGTCGCGCTCGCCGGTGTTGCGGCTCGATGGGGCGGTGCACGCGCAGCTGCGGCTGCAGGTGGCTGGTGGCGTGGCGCAACTGGGAGCGCAGCCGCCGCAGCTGCGCATCGGCGTGCGGGCGCGGACGCTGGTGATGCTGGCGCGCGGCAGCGGGCCGCATCGGCTGAACTGGGGGGACCCGGCGCTGGCGACGCCGGTGATGTCGCTGGGCGAGCTGATGCCTGCGCGACGCGGCGGCGATGCGCTGCCGGCGGACCGGGCGGTGCTGGTGGCAGAGGCGGCACCGGTGGCGTCGCCGGTGCTGCCGGCGGCGTCGGCGCCGGTACTTGCGCCGAAGACATCGCGCGCGTGGCTGTGGGGCGCGTTGGTGGCCGGGGTGGCGCTAATGGCGGCGATGGCGTGGTCGTTGTTGAAGGGAAAAGGTTGAGGATGGAACGAATGGCGTGAGGCCGGTACTCAGCGACCTGTTGAATTCACGGGGCGCGGATGAACCAGCAGCAGGTGATCGTCATCAGAAAGCGGACGACGAAGGCGCCGCCCACGCCGGCCAACACGCCCCGCAAGCCTCATCAGCAACACCGCCTTCAGCGCGAGAACAGCGGCCGGCACCTGAAGGGCCTGCGCCTGACCACCCCTTCATCCAGGCACACGTTGCCCGAGCCGGTGCCTGGTGGTGCCTCGCCGCCCCAGCTGTCTGCGGTGCTGCGGCGTGCACAGACCGTGGACCTGGGCGATGACGGCTCGGCGCCTGGTTGGACGTTGCTCGCGTCGGTGCTGAAGAGCTGCCCTGACACCGCCACGCTGCAGAGGTCGGTCGCGTCGGCAGTCGCATCGACCGGGAGCATCGAGGCCTTCGTCGCCTCGGCCGGCGAATGCCTTGGGCAGGCTCGTCAACTCGCCGAACGCGCGTCGCTCGACATCGCGTCGCGCTGCCGCCTGGGCGATCTTCTGCATCACTGCCTGGCGATGCAGGCGCTGTGGCTGACGGACGATGCGGGCCTGCTGACG
>NZ_JBFUFP010001253.1:0-1434 GCF_056403375.1 Rhizobacter sp. P2_H2 | reverse complement strand
GTCTAATACTCCCAGCTGCCAGCATCTCTCGGCGCCCCCCAAGTCTGCAGGCCGCAGGTCACGCTTGGCGCTCTTCGAGCCAGTGGCTCCCCTCGCCCATGAACTCGTTCCCGGCCTCGACGAGGATGTCGAGCTCCCTCCGTGTGTCGGCCACATCTGGAAACCAGACGCCTCCATCGGTCTGATTGCCCCAGTCGTCCTCATGCAGACCGAGTCGCCATCGCACTCGAATCTCGATCATGGTCGCCCCTCGGTGGTTCGCGTCGAAAGCATAGAGCGGAAATTCGGCGAAACGAGGGGGCATACGCCTCAAGCGCCGACCACAACGTTCAGACCGGAGAGGCGGACGAGCAGGCTCGCGTGGCCACTGCTTA
Organism: Rhizobacter sp. P2_H2; assembly: GCF_056403375.1. Taxonomy (NCBI): domain Bacteria; kingdom Pseudomonadati; phylum Pseudomonadota; class Betaproteobacteria; order Burkholderiales; family Sphaerotilaceae; genus Rhizobacter; species Rhizobacter sp. P2_H2. The sequence goes on along the minus strand of NZ_JBFUFP010001253.1, from coordinate 1,060 downwards.
CGGTCACACACCGGACATTGCCGGAAGCGTCAGAAGTGCACGGTCTTACTGTCCTTCATCGGCAAACGGGGCGGCGTCCGGCCCAATGTGCGCGGACGATTTTCCATGTCGCATCATGCATCGACCTTTGCGCCAATCCGTCGATGCCGAGCATCTGCGCAGATGGCGCCATACGGATGGGCGCGCCGTCGTCCGTCTGCCTAAAGTTGGCTAGACGGGGTACCCACTGCCCCCCACGTTTGACGAACTCAGACACGGCGCTCGTTCATATACTGGTTTCGTCGTCGCCTATCAGCTCGCCGGATTGGTACTGACATGCGGCGAAATTTGGAGGGGAAGCAGTGCTTAGCTCTTTCACGTTTGCCACTGTTCGCATTGCCAAGATGCCGTTGGTAGCCACTCTCAAAGCGTTGCGGCCGTGACGGATCGACGCGCCGCCACGTACGCGGGGCATCTTCGGTTCAGCACATTCGTTCAATTCGATGTGCTGCGGACAGGTGGTGCCACCGGCGCAATGTMAAGGGCGCTGCGCGCCTACCCACGTTCCGATGGAGAGCCCGCCCACCGCMATCAATGCCGGCCTTCTCGGCTGTCCGCGTGGGCAAGCTGGGTATCGGGCAATTTGGTTCCCTTCATGCTGTGGACTCACGAGATTCCAAGGCGATGCACCGAAAGGACACTACATGACTAAAACCCTGACGACGAATGTATTCAAATTCCTCGCTGTTCGTCCGGCACAACGCGTTACGGAGGAAGAAACCTCTCTAGCAATAATTAGAGATGCCAAGGCCAAGAGTGGCGCGGGTAAAAGGGAACTCCAACAACTGGCGAAGAAGTTCTCGGAAAGGGGGGCCGCTCTTGAGTACTTGAGGTCGATTGAGCAATCAGTGCTTGAACCAATCGCTCAGCGATGCCGTGACTTGACCAGGAGCTACCAACGTGCCCTATCCGAAGACGCCAATGTGGATGCTGATGAACTCGTCAAGAAATCRGGGCTCGTCAGCATACAGAATGTAGGGGGCACGAACGTCGAAAGTCTTGCTTGGGAGGCCCTCTATGC
>NZ_JBFUFP010001252.1:0-1434 GCF_056403375.1 Rhizobacter sp. P2_H2 | reverse complement strand
GTGTGCAGCCACCTAGAAGACTACCGGCACGGCCCGGCGCTGGGTCTCGTGCGGAAAGCTTTCATCGGCTTCCCGAACGAGATGGCGTCGGGCCACTTCGTTTTTGCCACCGATCGTTCTTGCCACCGATCGCCCATGAAAAAACCCCTTGTTCCGGGCCGGAACAAGGGGTTTGCAGTGATTCGCCCGGCGGCTTCGAAGCCGCCGGCGTGGGATCACATGTGGTCGATCATCACCTGGCCGAAGCMCGAGCACGACACCTGCGTCGCGCCGTCCATCAGGCGCGCGAAGTCGTACGTGACCTTCTTCGACAGGATCGACTTTTCCATCGAGCTGATGATCAGGTCGGCCGCTTCGGTCCAGCCCATGTGGCGCAGCATCATCTCGGCCGACAGGATCTCGGAACCCGGGTTCACGTAGTCCTTGCCGGCGTACTTCGGTGCCGTGCCGTGCGTGGCCTCGAACATCGCGACCGAGTCGCTCAGGTTCGCACCCGGGGCGATGCCGATGCCGCCGACCTGGGCCGCCAGCGCGTCGGAGACGTAGTCGCCGTTCAGGTTCAGCGTCGCGATCACCGAGTACTCGGCCGGGCGCAGCAGGATCTGCTGCAGGAAGGCGTCAGCGATCGAATCCTTGATCGTGATGTCCTTGCCGGTGTTCGGGTTCTTGAACTTGCACCACGGGCCGCCGTCGATCAGTTCGGCGCCGAATTCCTTCTGCGCCAGGCCATAGGCCCAGTCGCGGAAGCCGCCTTCGGTGAACTTCATGATGTTGCCCTTGTGCACGATGGTCACGCTGGGCTTGTCGTTGTCGATCGCGTACTGGATCGCCTTGCGCACCAGGCGCTCGGTGCCCTCGCGCGACACCGGCTTGATGCCGATGCCCGAGGTGTTCGGGAAGCGGATCTTCTTGACACCGAATTCGTCCTGCAGGAACTTGATCAGCTTCTTGGCCTTGTCGCTCTCGGCCTCGAACTCGATGCCGGCATAGATGTCTTCCGAGTTCTCGCGGAAGATCACCATGTTGGTCTTCTCGGGCTCCTTCACCGGCGACGGCACGCCCTTGAAGTACTGGATCGGACGCAGGCAGACGTACAGGTCGAGTTCCTGGCGCAGCGCGACGTTCAGCGAGCGGATGCCGCCGCCGACCGGCGTCGTGAGCGGCCCCTTGATCGACACCACGTACTCGCGCAGGACCTGCAGGGTTTCCTCGGGCAGCCACACATCGGGGCCGTAGACCTTGGTCGATTTCTCGCCGGCGAAGATCTCCATCCAGTGGATCTTCTTCGTGCCCTTGTAGGCCTTCGCCACCGCGGCGTCGACCACCTTGATCATCACCGGGGTGATGTCGTAGCCGGTGCCGTCACCCTCGATGTACGGGATGATGGGCTGGTCGGGGACCTTGAGCGAGAAGTCGGCGTTGACGGTGATCTTC
>NZ_JBFUFP010001251.1:0-1434 GCF_056403375.1 Rhizobacter sp. P2_H2 | reverse complement strand
CCTCAAGAACGGCGACACGCATCATCTTCGCAAGGCCTTGGCTCACTACTCTAGTCGCGGAAGTGGTGGAGCGAAGGCTGCGGCCAGCCGAATGCGGGCTTCTACGCGAGCAGGGGCCACGCTCTTCTCATTCCTCAATGCAGTCAGCCAAGGCTCTTCTGCCGAGGCTCGCCGGTGGGTGGACGACCTGCGAGCCAGCAATCCGTCTGCAGAAGACGTGGTGGACGCCATCGTCCGTGAGTTGGCGCCTGCAGGCGGAAGTGCTGACGAAGAGTCGTTCCGCGACGCCATGGCATTGGCACTGTCTGAACTGGTCAGGGACGATCCGAGCATCGACCCTTTGGCCATGGGAATCGACGACATTTGGGAGTTGATGAAGGGCTACCTCGCGACCGAAGCAGCCAATCGGCTGTGCTTCGACCTGGGGCCAATCTTCGAGAGTGCGCAGCTCGACCCGAGAACTGTGGTGATCCGCGAACGGGAGGTGCGACGCTTCATCAAGAACGAGATGGGCCTGCATGTCGACCTGCTGCGCGGCACGAACGCGAATCCAACTCGAGGTCAACTCGATTCAATTCTTCAAGAGGCATTGAAGATGACGTTCGAGCTGTTCGAGGCCGACCTATGAACAAGGTTTTCTGTGCGCCGAAGGACCTAATTCCAGAGTTCCGTCGCGGTGACGTCACGTACTTCTCGATGTATGGGCACGACGGACTTTCCGATGTCAGCACGGTGGGTGCCTCGCTCATTGACGACATCAAGCGCGCAGGCGTTAAGCCCAGTGCGAGGAGCTGGGACTTCTTGACTTTAGCCCTTGCGGTCAACGCTGCTGACCACGCGGTGGAGCGCAATGTCTCTTCCGACGGCTGGACTCGAGTCATTGAGCTGGACCTGGCCCTCTTTGATCCTGAGCCGTTCCAGCAGCTTACCGAGGACATTCAGCAGGCGCTGCGCTTTCTGACCGGCGACTTCTGGCAGATCAGCTTTTTGGAAGGCGGCTATCCACCACCGCTACCGAAGCACCGCGTTGTTCACGACGCGGACTGCGTTGCACTCCTCTCCGGTGGGCTGGACAGCTTGGTTGGGGCGCTCGACCTGACCGTGGACGGGCGTTCACCAATCTTCGTGTCCCACATCGCTAAGGGTGACTCTGATACCCAGGTCTTGTATGCGCAGACACTAGGCGGCGGTGGCCGCCATCTTCAGTGGAATCAGAACATCTGGTTGAAGCCGCAGCGCGAAGGAGAGGGCTCCACTCGCGGTAGGTCTATCGTGTTCTTCGCCTTTGCTGCCCTTGCCGCCGACAGCCACGCGGATGGAACTGACAGTGCTTCAGTTGAAGTGTTCGTGCCAGAGAATGGCTTAATCAGCTTGAACGTTCCGCTGAACGCTGGACGAGTTGGCAGCCTGAGTACGAAGACCACCCACCCCGTG
>NZ_JBFUFP010001250.1:0-1435 GCF_056403375.1 Rhizobacter sp. P2_H2 | reverse complement strand
GCCATACACCGAGGTCGAGGTCGACAGCGGCTGCAGCAGGCCCAGCTCCCAGGCGTGCATCGTGTCGTCGATGCCCGTCGTCGTGTCGGTGCTGGTCTTCTCGATGCGCTCGCTGCGTCCGCCGACACTGACCCGCGTCCCCGCTGCGAAGGTGTAGTCGTCCTTCGCATAGAACGCGCGCGAGGTCTGGTCGGCGGACGAGCCGAAGACCGTGTCGCGCGTCCAGTCGGCATGGTCGATGCCGAAGCTCAGCGCATTGCGGCCGCCGGCCAGCGCCATCTCGTTGCGCGCACGCAGCGCGTAGTTCTTCGCGTTGATGTCGTACCCGTAGGTCGAGCTGCCACGGCTCTCCAGGTGCTTGTCTCGCCAGCCGGCATCCAGCCCGAGTTGCCAGTCGCCCAGCACCGCGGAGCCGAACAGCCCCGAGTTGCGGCTGCGGATGCCGCCATGGTCGTTCGGCTTGCTCGTCTGGCGCGGGTTGTCGGCGTACTGCGCGGCCGTCAGCGAACCCGGCAGGCCGGTTTCGAGCCGGTCCCAGCCGCTGCGGGCGCCGATCCGCACGCCGTCGGCGAGCTGCCATTGCGCAGTCGCCGAGGCACCCTCGGACTCGGAGCGGAAGTTGTCGCGGTGGTTGTCGGTCTCGCGGTGGTTGCCGGCCACGTCGAGCGAGAACTTGCCCGCCACCACGGTGCCGCTGGCGCGCGTGTCGAGCAGCGCATGGCTGCCCATCGCGCCGTAGACCTGCGCACCGTTCTTGCGCTGCAGGCCCGCGCCGGCCTTGGTCGTGATGACGATCACACCGCCGGTCGCGCCTTCGCCGTACAGCACCGCGCCGCTGCCGCGCAGCACCTCGATGCGCTCGACCGAGTCGATCGGGATGCCGGCCAGCCGCGTGCCGCCCAGGTCGGCCTCGCTGATCCTGATGCCGTCGACGATCACCGCCTGGTTGTTGTCGGAGGTGGTGCCGAAGTTGCGCAGGTCGAGCGAGTAGTCGCCGCCGCCGTAGAAATCGAGCCGGCCGGGCACGCCCAGCAGCTTCATGATCGCGTCGTTGACCGTCGTGACGCCGGCCTCGCGGATGTCGGCCGAGGTGATCACGCTGACGCCGAACGGCAGCTTCGACGCGTCTTCCGGAAAGCGCGTCGCGGTGACGATCACCGGCGCGAAGACACGGCTGCCATCGGCCGCGACGGCGGCCGTCTGCGCCTGGGCGGCGGCCAGCGGGAACAGGGAGGCACAGGCCACGGCGCAGGCGCCGGCAAGCAGGCTCGGCGCGACGGGCGCGCGCAGCTGCGAGGAACGAGAAATCATGAAGGAACTGCCATCGATCAAGCCGTGCGCGCCAGCTTCCCCGCTGGTGCGCACCCATGGCGCCGCGCTTGCACGCGACGCCGCCTTGTTGGCCGGTATCCGGGCTGGCGGAAGGACCCCTGAC
>NZ_JBFUFP010001249.1:0-1439 GCF_056403375.1 Rhizobacter sp. P2_H2 | reverse complement strand
TCGCCCGGTTGGCCAGCTCGGCGGCCTGCTTGTCGCGCAGTGCCTGCTCGGCCTGCTTGGTGCGCGTGATGTCGGAATGCGTGCCGACCACGCGGCGCGGGCTGCCGTCGGCGTGGCGCTCGACGATCTTGCCGCGGTCGAGCACCCACAGCCAGCGGCCGTCCCTGTGCTGCAGCCGGTGCTCGGTCTCGTAGACCTCGGTGTCGCCGCGCCGGTAGGACTGGATGGCCCGCATCACGCGCGCCTTGTCGTCCGGGTGGATGCGGCGCGACCACTCCTGGATGGTGTTGCCGATCTCGTCCTCGCGGTAGCCGAGCATCTCCTTCCAGCGCGGCGAATAGAACGCGAGGTTGCGGTCCTCGTCGAAGTCCCAGACGCCGTCGCCCGCGCCCTCGAGCGCGAACTTCCAGCGCTCCTCGGCGGCCTTCAGCGCCTGCTCGGCGGCACGCTGCTGCGTGATGTCGCGCGTGACGTACAGCACCCGCGCGCCGGCCATCGGCGACAGCCGCGCCTCGAAGCTGCCGGGGCGCCCGCCGGCCGTCACCAGGTCGTACTCGAGGCACTGCACCGCGCCGGTCTGCAGCGCGCGGCGGATCGCCGGCAGCACCTGGTCGGCCAGCTCCTGCGTGACGCCCTGCACGAAAGGCCGGCCGCGCACGCTCTCCCAGCTGTGCACCATGAACGGGTGCTTCGGGTCGCCGCATTCGAGGTAGCGGCCATCCTCGTCGAGCACGAACCAGAGGTCGGGCACGGCCGCCAGCACCGCGCCGAGCCGCGCCTGCGCCTCGTGCGCCTGCAACTGCTGGCGGGCCAGCTCCAGCTCGGCGCGCTTGCGGTCGGTGATGTCGAGCGCCAGGTGGACCAGGCTGCCATCGTGCAGGCGGCGGTCGTTGACGATCAGCCAGCGGTCGCGCCAGCGCAGCTCGTGCTGGGTGCGCCGTTCGGAGGCGAGGCCGAGCCGCCACTGCACGAAGGCCTCTTCGCTGCCGACCGCATCGGGATAGTCGCCGCGCGCGACCATGTTGCGCACCATCTCGGGCCAGGTCATCGCATCGGCCGGGGCGGCGTGGCCGATCGATCGCCGCCACGCCGCGTTCGACTGCACGACGCGGCCGTCCGGCGCGCTGATCATCACGCCGGCGTTCATGCTCTCGAGCGCATCGCTCAGCAGCTGCTCGGCGCGGCGTGCGGCGCTCTGCGCCTGCAGCCGCGCGTTGATGATGGTGGCCGAGCCGCGGTAGCCGCGGAAGCGGCCGCTGCTGCTGAACACCGGCACGCCGCTGATCGACAGCGTCAGCGCGCCGGCGGGGGAGGGGCGGTCGGCGATCAGTTCGGTGAAGGGCTCGCGGCGGGCCAATGCCGCTTCGTAGCGCGACCACGAGGCCGCGTGCTCGCCACCATGCGGCTGGACCAGCTCGGGGAAGCGGCGGCCCAGGTCG
>NZ_JBFUFP010001248.1:0-1445 GCF_056403375.1 Rhizobacter sp. P2_H2 | reverse complement strand
AGGAGTAGCTGCCGTCGGACTTGAGCGTCAGCGTGCCGTAGGTGCCGGTGATGCTCGATCCTGCGGGGGCGACCGTCGTGGCTGGCGTGCCGGTGCCGGCACCGGCCAGGCTGACGGTCAAGGCGTCGCCTTCGACGTCGGTGTCGGCGCCGCTGCCGCCGCTGGCCAGGATCACGCCGGCGGCGGTCGCCACGGTCAGCGTGCCGGCGGCGGTGACGGTGCCGCTGTCGTTGCTGGCGACCGGGGCGTCGTTGGTGCCGGTGACGGTGACGTCGATCAGCTTCGTCGCGGKTCCGTCGAAGCTGGTGACGGTCAGGGTGTCGTGGACGATCTGGTTGGCGGTCAGCGCCTGCGTGACCGCCTTGCTGTTGTCGAGTGCGTAGGTCCAGGCGCCGGTCGACGGGTTGAAGGTGAAGTTGCCGTAGAGGCCGCTGAGACTGGAAGGCGTGGCGAACAGGGACTGGCTGGCATCGGGGTCGGTCGCGGTCAGCGTGCCGGAGGCGTTCGGAGTACCCGCGGTGGCGTTGTTGACACCGCCTGCTTCGGTCACGCTGCCGGTGGCGGTGCCAGTGATCACGGCGGTGTCGTTGGCACCGGTGACGGTGACGTCGATCTGCTTGGTGGCACTGCCGTCGAGGCTGGTGACGGTCAGCGTGTCGTGCACCGGCTGGCCGGCGGTCAGGGCCTGCGTGGCGGGCTTCGAGTTGTCGAGTGCATAGGTCCAGGCACCGGTCGACGTGTTGAACGTGAATGTGCCGTAGGTCCCCGCGAGGCTGGCCGGCGTGGCGAACGAGGCCTGGCCCGAATCGACATCGGCGATGGTCAGCGAGCCCGAAGCGGTCGGCGTGCCGGCGGTGGCGTTGTTGAGGCCTCCGGCCTCGACGACGTTGCCGGTCGACGTGCCGCCGATGATCGCGGCGTCGTTCGTGCCGTTGATCGTGACGGTGACGCTCGATGAGGTTCCGTCGGCGCTCTTGACGGTGAAGGTCTCGGTCAGCGACTGATCGGCACGCAGCGTCTGGATCGCGGCGTTGTTGTTGGAGGCTGCGTAGGTCCACACGCCGGCCGAGGTCAGCGTGAAGGTGCCGTAGGTGCCGGCGGTGGCCGGCTGGGCCTGGAACACGGCCTGGCCGTTGTCGATGTCGGCGACGGACAGGGTGCCGCCGGTGGTCAGGCTGCCGGAGGCGTTGACGGCGGTGTCTTCGGTGACGGAGCCGGCGGTTGCGCCGGAGATGACGGCAGCGTCGTTGGCGCCCTTGATGGTGACCGTGACCGAAGAGCTGGTGCCGTCGGCGCTCTTGACGGCGAATGTCTCGGTCAGCGACTGGTCGGCACGCAGAGCCTGGATCGTGGTGTTGTTGTTGGCGGCTGCGTAGGTCCACACGCCGGCCGATGTCAGCGTGAAGGTGCCGTAGGTGCCGGCGGTGGCAGGCTGGGCCTGGAAC
>NZ_JBFUFP010001247.1:0-1448 GCF_056403375.1 Rhizobacter sp. P2_H2 | reverse complement strand
GAGCAGCAGCACGTCCTTGCGGTCGCCGGCCAGCACCTGGCCCTGGATCGCGGCACCGACGGCCACCGCTTCATCCGGGTTCACGTCCTTGCGCGGCTCCTTGCCGAAGAACTCCTTGACCTTCTCCTGCACCTTGGGCATGCGGGTCATGCCGCCGACCAGGATCACGTCGTCGATCGCGTTGACGGCCACGCCGGCGTCCTTGATGGCGGTGCGGCAGGGCGCGATCGTGCGTTCGATCAGCTCCTCGACCAGCGCTTCCAGCTTGGCGCGCGTCAGCTTGATGTTCAGGTGCTTCGGGCCGGACGCATCGGCCGTCACGTACGGCAGGTTGATGTCGGTCTGCGCGCTGTTCGAGAGCTCGATCTTCGCCTTCTCGGCGGCTTCCTTCAGGCGCTGCAGCGCGAGCACGTCCTTCGACAGGTCGACGCCTTGTTCCTTCTTGAACTCGGTGATGATGTAGTCGATGATGCGCTGGTCGAAGTCTTCGCCGCCCAGGAAGGTGTCGCCGTTGGTCGACAGCACCTCGAACTGCTTCTCGCCGTCGACGTCGGCGATCTCGATGATCGACACGTCGAAGGTGCCGCCGCCCAGGTCGTACACCGCGATCTTGCGGTCACCCTTCTCGTTCTTGTCGAGGCCGAACGCGAGCGCCGCGGCGGTCGGCTCATTGATGATGCGCTTCACGTCGAGGCCGGCAATGCGGCCCGCATCCTTGGTGGCCTGGCGCTGGGCGTCGTTGAAGTAGGCCGGCACCGTGATCACGGCCTCGGTCACCGTCTCGCCCAGGTAGTCCTCGGCGGTCTTCTTCATCTTGCGCAGCACTTCGGCGCTGACCTGCGGCGGCGCGAGCCGGTTGCCGCGCACCTCGACCCACGCATCGCCGTTGTCGGCCTGCGCGATCTTGTAGGGCATCAGGTCGATGTCCTTCTGCACTTCCTTCTCGGTGAACTTGCGGCCGATCAGGCGCTTCACCGCATACAGCGTGTTGCGCGGGTTGGTGACGGCCTGGCGCTTGGCAGACGCACCGACGAGGATCTCGCCATCTTCCTGGTAGGCAATGATCGACGGCGTGGTGCGCGCACCTTCGCTGTTCTCGATCACCTTGGTGGTGTTGCCTTCCATGATGGCCACSCACGAGTTCGTGGTGCCGAGGTCGATGCCGATGATTTTTGCCATGTGGTTCTCCTGAATCCGAAAATCTTGATGTTGTCGAGTTGTGGATAAGTCGGGCCGTTTCAAGGGGCCGCGCTTGTGGACAGTTGCTTCTGCCTTGCGTTATTTCGGGGCGGCCACCGTGACCAGCGCCGGGCGCAGCACGCGATCGGCGATCAGGTAGCCCTTCTGCAGCACGATCACGACGGTGTTGGCCTCCTGCTCGGCCGGCACCATGCTGATGGCCTGGTGCTGGTGCGGATCGAACTTCGTGCCGGCCGGCGGGTTGATCT
>NZ_JBFUFP010001246.1:0-1449 GCF_056403375.1 Rhizobacter sp. P2_H2 | reverse complement strand
CGCACGTCGTAGCTGATCTGCACCGTGTTCTGCAGCGCGTCCTTCGWTGCCACCAAGTTGCCGAACGCGTCATGCTGGTGRACGAGTTGCGCRCCYTGCGCATCRGTGATGCGGATCGACCGGCCTTCCACGTTGCGCTCCTCGCGCCGCGTGTGGCCCTGGTCGTCGGTCGTGGTGGTGGCCAGCGCGCCGTACGCAATGCTCGACACCCGAGCCCTGCGGTTGCCGCGGGCACCGAAACTCACGCTCGGCTGGCTGCCCTGGGGGTCGGCGGTGTAGACCCGAACGGGGCGGCCCAATGCGTCGTACTCGGTGCGCGTGAGCCCCACGTCTGCACTGCCTGCGCTCGTCGACGAACCGCTGTCCAGGAAGTACGGCTGCGTCTGCACCAGCACCTGGCCCAGATCGCCGTACTCGGTGTCGGTGACGATCAGCCGGCTCGTGCCGCCGGGTTGCGTCGGTCCGTCGAAGGCTTCGGTCACATGGCGCAGCAGCCGACCTGCGCGGTCCAGGTACTTGCGGGTGAACGGGCCATTCTTGATGCCCTCACTGCCGCTGGCGTCTCTCGACTCCACGTGCGTGAACTCCAGCGCATCGGCCGGGATCTCGGCCGCGCTTGGGTTCSGGCAGGTGGGGCTGTTGCTCGAGGTGTCACCGGCCGGGTTCATCCGCCCGGAGATAAGGCAGTGGGCCGTGATCACGCGCGTGCCATCGGGGCGAATCTCGCGCGTCGYGCGACCCAGGTCGTCGTATTCCCAGCGCGTGGTCARCCCGTTCGCGTCCGTCCTGCTCAGCACGGTGCCGAAGCGCGGATCCACCGTCTGCGTCTCCTCCTGCTGCAACGCGTTCCTGCGGCCGCTCACCTGGGTGTCCGGCTGGATCTGCACGCTCGTGCCGCCGATCGTCACCGTCTGCGCGCCGTAGCTGACGCTGCTGCTGCGCGGGGTGAACACGGCGTCGCCGGTGGCGCCGCTGCAGTTGGACACCTGCGWGCCGGTGCGGTTGCCCCGCGCGTCGTAGCGGTACCGCGTCACCACGCACAGCTGCGGGTTGCCGGGCTCGACCGTCTCGGTCTCCACCAAWCCGTCMGGRCGGTAGGTGAAGCTCGTCGTGCGTGCGTAGTTGAACGGGTCGGCCGKMGGCTGGACCGGCGACTGCGCRAYGGCAGATGTCGCRCAGGCCAGCAGCCAGAGCGTGAAGATGACGTTCAAGACCGTCCGAGGCACGGCAACGCCGCRCCTCACCACGGTCGCGTGGTGCGATGGATGCAAGGGCTTCTCCCTGAGGGAATCAACGGGATCGACGGGCCGGCCCGCGGGGCCGGGTGCACTGCCCGCTTTTGTGAGCGGGTCGGGCTTGGCGCGCATCCATCGATGCAGTTGCCGTGGGGACGCACCTTATCGCGTGCGATCAGCCCCGGTCAATGGCTCAGGGACATCCATCCTCATC
>NZ_JBFUFP010001245.1:0-1449 GCF_056403375.1 Rhizobacter sp. P2_H2 | reverse complement strand
CGGCACGAATGCCGGCGCGAACCGGGCCAGCGTGATGTCGCGCTTGCCGCCGCGCCCCGGCGTCCGCTCCACCTCGAAGCCGGCCGTCACCAGCCCGTCGCGCACCGCGCGTGCGGAACTCCAGGTGGCGGCCGTCGCGCCCGGGGCGGCCAGCCGGCCGAGGGTCTTCAGCAGGCGGCTGTCCCAGGCATCGGGGTTGCGCGCGGGGGCGAAGCCGTCGAGGTAGAACGCATCGACCTCGGCCACCAGTTCGGGCAGCCAGTCGCGCGCGTCGCCGAGCGCGAGCAGCAGCTGGACCCGGCCGCCCTCGAACGAGAGGCGGTGCAGGTTGGGCGTCAGCGGCGGCCAGGCGGCTTCGAGCTGCGGCGCGAGCGCGGCCCATGCCGGCTCGCGCGGGACGTGCTGCAGGTCATCGCGGCGCAGCGGGTTCAGCTCGGTCGAGACGAAGACCAGCGTGTCGCAGCGCTGCGCATCGCGCCGCCAGGCATCCCAGGTGGCGAGGAAGTTGTTGCCGAGGCCGAAGCCGGTCTCCAGCACGACGAAGCGCGTGCGGCCCTGCCAGCGCTGCGGCAGCTGGTTGCCGCCGAGGAAGACGTGCAGGGCCTGCTGCGCTGCGCCGGCGAGCGGGTGGTAGACATCGCCATGGCGCGGCGAGAACGGCAGCCCCTCGGGCGACCAGCCGAGCTCCGCCGGCACGATCGGGCGGCTGTTCATGCTGCGCGGCGCGCGAGCCAGTCCAGCAGGCGGTCGCGCGCATCGGTCAGGCCGCGGTAGGCCAGCACGGCGGGGCTCATCGTCGACAGCGCATCGTGCACCTGGCGCGCCTGCGCAGGGTCGGCCAGCGCCTGCGCGAGCGGCGTGACGCTGACACGGATCGTGAACACCGCCTGGCGCACGCCCGGCACCGGGATGAAGGTCTGGTGCTCGGTGCGGAAGAAGGCGCGCGCCGCGAGCTCGTCGGCCGTGGCGGCCGGCGACCACGGCGCCGGGTCGACGCGGTCCGGGTGCGCATGCAGCCGCGGGTGCCGCGTGATCGTCCAGACGAAGCGCTCCCAGCGATCGGGCTGCGTGACGAGCCGCGCGAGGTGCTCGCCGGCGTTGACGAGCAGCAGGTTGTCGGCGACCGGGGCGTGCACCTCGGCGAAGTGCCGGCCGACTTTCTCTTCGGGTGCCCAGTTCGACGGCAGGCACACCGCGAGCCACGGGATGCGGGCGCTGTCGCCGTCGATGACCGCGAAGTCTTCGGCGAACGCGAGGCACAGCAGCGCCGGCAGCCGCCATTCGCGCGGCAGGGCCGACAGGCAGCGGCCGATGTCGGGCGCGGCGTCGCCATCGGCCTGCGGCTCGTCGCCCGCGAGCGACCAGCCGAGCCAGGGGGCGTGCCAGGCGCCGGCCTCGTGGTGCCATGCGGCGGGCCACTCGGCGGCAGCGTGCCCGCACAGCGCGGCC
>NZ_JBFUFP010001244.1:0-1452 GCF_056403375.1 Rhizobacter sp. P2_H2 | reverse complement strand
GGCCAGACAGTCCACGCGGCCATCGCCGTTGAAGTCCAGCGGTGATTGGCAGCCGCTGCCGACACCGCTGCCGAGACCGCTCCCGGTCATCGGCACGAACGAGAAGTCACCGAGCGAGCGCCAGGCGGTCGCCGGCGGCTGCAGATTCGCCCCCGTGCCCAGCAGCCCGGCGCGTGCGAGGTCGAGGTTGCCGTCGCTGTCCAGGTCGATCACGTTGGAAGGCTGCCCCAGCGCATACGGCCCCTGCGGTCGCGCGTAGAGGTTCTGGTGGGTCACGTTGGTGGGCTGCTCGACGAAGCCGCCCTGCCCGTCGCCCTTGAACACCTGCGTGCACACCTCGGCCACGCACGGGTCGTTGGAGGGTGCAAGCGTCACGCCCTGGTTCGGCAAGTAGGCCGTGACGATATCCATCAGGCCGTCGTTGTCGATGTCCAGCAGGTAGAAGGTGTAGCCGGAGGTCCAGCCGAAGCCGTCCTGGATCTCGCCATGGCTCGTGATGTAGCTGTCCTGGCTGGCATGCTCCAGCAGCGTCACGCCGGTGATGGCCTTGCGCTGGAACGTGCCGTCGCCGTTGTTGAGGTACAGCTCGCTGCCGCTGCCCGCGCACGCCGTGGTGGTGTTCACCGACGTGGTCTCGTAGCGGTCGCGGAACCGCAGCAGGTCCGGCAGCCCGTCGCCATTGAAATCGGCCACCCGCGTGCTGAAGCAGCCGTTGCTGTGGAAGAGCCACTGGTCCGCGCCGATCAGGTTGAAGTTGCCGGCCTGCCGGAACGTGCCGTCGCCGTTGCTGAGGTAGAGCTGGTTCAGCGCCGGGTTGTCCGACCAGCGGATGATGTCGGTCTTGCCGTCGCCGTCGAAGTCGGCGGTGATGACGCCGGCGTTCGAATAGCGCTTCGCGCCCAGCCCGATCACCGTGCTCTGCATCGTCAGCGTCGCCATCGCGCTGGCGGCGAATGCCGCGTTGCGCTGGTAGGCCTCGCCGCCGCCGGGCGCGTAGTCGAAGGTGGTCGGCGGCAGGCACGGCGACTCGGCCACGCCCAGGCATTCGGTGATGCGCACGAGCCGGCTGCGGTTGGTCACCGGGCCGTTGTCGTAGGCAAGCCGCACCGTCTTGATCTTGAGCGGCGAGACATCGACATTCGAGAAGGTCTGCACCTGCACGAGCTGCTGGAGGTTGAGCTGCTTGCTGCCGGCCACCCAGGCCTCGCGGCGGTCGTGCGACTTGCCCGCGGGAGCAGTCGCCGGCAGGTCGACGTAGCTGAAGACGATCTTGTGGGCCGGCGCCTGGGTGGCGCTGCCGGTGTAGCGGATCTCGCGCAAGCTCCAGTCGTGGCCCGGGATGACGCTGCCCTGGGTCGCGCTGCCCCAGGCAACGCCGCGTTGCTGGTACTGGAAGTCGATGTAGTTGCCCTTCAGGTCGCTGCTGCGACTGATCAGCCAGGTGGTGATGAC
>NZ_JBFUFP010001243.1:0-1459 GCF_056403375.1 Rhizobacter sp. P2_H2 | reverse complement strand
GCCGGCGAGCACCCAGTTGTTGGAGCCGACGCCCTCGACGCCCGATTCAGGCGCCGTCAGCAGCGCCTGGCGGCCGAGCGTGCCGTCCACCTTCAGCCCGCGGAACAGCGCCGCATAGTCGGCCGTCGCCAGCGGCGGCTCGCCGGGGTACGGCGGCAGCAGCTCGTTGATGCGCTCGACCGGCATCTTCAGCGCGAGCCGCATCCGCAGCAGCTCGGTCGACCAGTTGCCGCCCAGGTCCCAGGCCATCATCGTCGCCCAGGCCAGGCTGTCGACCGGCGTCCAGCGCTGCGGCTGCAGCCCGAGCAGCACGAACTCCGGCGGCCGCGCCTTCAGCGAACCGGCCAGCCAGGCGTTGATGCCGGCGCTGTAGGCCTCGAGCGCGGCTCGCGCCGCCGGGCTGGCCCGCTCCCACTGCGCCTGCGCGGCGCGGCGCACGCCGAGGGCGCGCAGGAAGCGGTCGGTCTCGAGCGCCGGCTCGCCGAACGCCTCGGCCAGCTGGCCGGCGCCGATGCGGCGGTGCGTCTCCAGCTGCCACAGCCGGTCCTGCGCATGGGCGAAGCCGAGGCCGAACATCGCGTCCTCGCGCGACGCCGCGTGGATGGTCGGCACGCCCTGCGCATCGCGCTCGATGCGCACCTCGCCGCGCAGCCCGTCGACGCGCTGCCCGCCGTCGACCTGCGGCAGCGTGCGCCAGGCATACAGCCCCAGCAGGGCCACCGCCAGCAACAGCCCGATCACCAGCCCGAGGGCCCCGCGCTTCAGCCATTTCATCGTTCGTTCCCTCGTGTTCGGTGCCATGCGGCGCAGCCGGGCCGATGAACAGCCGCCAGAAGTGCCTCATTTCGTGCGATCTGCGGCACGGCGCCCTGCACAGAATGCCAGCGGATCTACACCTGCGCGCGCACCGGCCGAAAGCCATGCACGTGAGTCACACGCCCATCGCCATGAAAAACGCACGCCTTTCGTTCGACCTCGACGCCGCCGCGCTGCAGAACATCCCCGGGATGCCCCATGAGCGACTGGCCCGTGTGGCCGCACGGCGCGTCTTCGTCGAGATGAAGCAGTGCTTCATGGAATCGGCCTCGGGCCTGCAAGGCGCCTCGGCCGCGCTGCTGCAGCGCCAGCTGCGCATCGCGGGCGACATCGGCGAGCTGCTCGAACTGAGCGAAACGCTGCTCGCCGTGCTGCCGCCCGAGCGATGCAAGGCGGTACGCCGCCAGCTCGACGCGGCCTTCCCGATGGCCGGCCGCGACACCGAATTCGTACCGCTGTAGGCCTGCCGGTTCAGCCGCCCAGCGGCCCGAGGTAATCACTCTTCCCCAACTCGACGCCGTTGTGGCGCAGCAGCGCATAGATCGTCGTCGCGTGGAAGAAGAAGTTCGGCAGCACGAAGGTGCGCAGGTAGACCTCGCCCTTCAGCGTCAGCGGGCCGTCGCGGCGCGGGATCGTCACATCC
>NZ_JBFUFP010001242.1:0-1460 GCF_056403375.1 Rhizobacter sp. P2_H2 | reverse complement strand
GCAATTCAAGCGGAGCATCTTCACCGGCTTCATCACCGACGTGGGCGGCAAGACCTCGCACACCGCAATCGTCGCGCGCAGCATGGACATCCCGGCGGTGGTGGGGGCGCGCGAGGCGAGTCACATCATCCGCCAGGACGACTGGGTGGTGATCGACGGCGACTGCGGGGCGGTGATCGTCAACCCGTCGCCGATCGTGCTGGAGGAATACCGGTTTCGGCAGCGCCAGAGCGGGCTCGAGCGGGATCGCCTGGCGCGGTTGCGGCACACGCCGGCCGTGACGATGGATGGCGAGCGCGTGGAGCTGCAGGCCAACATCGAGCTGCCGGTGGACGCCATCGGGGCGCTGGAGGCGGGGGCGGTCGGTGTGGGGCTGTTCCGCAGCGAGTTCCTGTTCATGAACCGCGGCAGCGAACTGCCGGGCGAGGACGAGCAGTACGAGGCGTACCGGGCGGCCATCGAGGCGATGCGAGGGTTGCCGGTGACGATCCGCACGGTCGATATCGGTGCCGACAAGCAACTCGATCGCATGTCGGTCAATGAACTCCGCCACGAGCATGCGTTGAATCCGGCGCTCGGGCTGCGGGCGATCCGCTGGAGTCTCTCCGAGCCCGGCATGTTCAGGCAGCAGCTGAGGGCGATCCTGCGGGCAGCGGCCGTCGGGCCGGTGCGCATCCTCGTGCCGATGGTGGCGCACCTCAGTGAGGTGCGGATGTTCCTGGAGGCTCTGGAGAGGGCGCGGCAGCAACTGGCGGATGCCGGCAGGCCCTGCGGCCCGGTCGAGGTGGGCGCGATGATCGAAGTGCCGGCGGCGGCGCTCGCATTGCCGCTGCTGTTGAAGCACTTCGACTTCGTGTCGATCGGCACCAACGACCTGATCCAGTACACGCTGGCGATCGATCGCGCCGACGAGGCGGTGTCGCACCTCTACGACCCGTGGCACCCGGCCGTGCTGGGGCTGATCGCGCAGACGATCGCCCACGCGCGGGCGGCGGGCAAGGGCGTCAGCGTGTGCGGCGAGATGGCGGGAGACCCCGAGTTCACCGACCTGCTGCTGGCGATGGGGCTGCGCAATTTCTCGATGCACCCGTCGCAGATTTCGTCGATCAAGCAGCGGGTGCTGCGGGCGGACACGCGGCGTCTGGCCCCGTTGCTGCCGACGATCCTGAGCAGCGAAGACCCGGCATCGGTGTGCCGCCGGGCCCAGGCCAGCTTGCAGGCCGTCGGCATTCATCAGTAATTTCGTGACAGCGGTGCGAAGGCCGAAAAATCGATGCTATAGTCGTGGTCTTCGCTGATCACTGATCAACGAAGCGACCAACGCAACTGATTGGTTTCGGCGGGCGGCGAAAGCGGCAAGCGGAAAAAATCAAAAACAAGTTGTTGAAGTCGAGCAAAAAGGTGCTACAGTCTAAGGCTGCGCTGAACGAGACAGATCGAACAGCAAAGCAAGACGGTTT
>NZ_JBFUFP010001241.1:0-1461 GCF_056403375.1 Rhizobacter sp. P2_H2 | reverse complement strand
GCCAGTAGACGGTGTTCGCCTGGTGCGCCGGCTCGGTGTTCGGCAGGCCCAGCCCCTTGCGCCATTCGCCGACGGCGCCCCGCCCCGCGGCGTAGGTGAAGAAGGCGCCGAGCGCCATCTCGGCGCCGGCCTGCGGCCGCAGCCCCTGGCCGAAGAATTCCATGCCGTCCTTCAGCGTCCACAGCGCGCCGCTCGCGCCGAGCCCGCTCATGCCCAGCGTCTGCGACCAGCGGAACGGCGTGCGCGCCTCCCAGTTGCCCTTCACGAAGCCGCTGCCCAGGCCGGCGAAGGTGTTGAGCATCAGCAGCGAATTGCCGGCCGCGAAACCGCCGGTCACCACGTCCTGCAGGAAGCTCGAATCGCCGTGCCGCAGCATGCTCGCCGCGTAGGCCACGTTGATGCCGTAGGTGACGCCGGTGCCGAGCCGGAACCATTTGCCGGCCGTGACCCGCGGGTCGAGCGCGTTGATCGACGCGGCCTGCATGCCGAGCGCCCGGTCGACGCCGATCTGGTACTGCCCGACAGTCGCCATGATGCTGTTGAAGCGCTGCTCTTTGTTCCAGTGTTTGGTCACCGGCTTGTTGGCCAGGTACGCATAGTCGACACGGAACTGCTCGGTCAGGCGGGCCGCGGTGATCAGCTTGTCCTTCGACAGCCCGAGCGCCTGGCCGTTCTTCTCGATGCGGTTCATGAAGCGGTCGAGCTCCTTGTGGCTCACGACGCCGTCCTCGAAGATGCGCTCCCAGCCCAGGCGCACCGCGTCGGTGTAGGCGCCGCGCACCAGCGACAACCCGGCGCGCGCCTCGAAGCCGGTCGCATGCGCGATGCCGTCGGCGGCCGGATCGCCGGCCAGCCCGAGGTGGCCGAGCCAGGCCGCACCCGACACGCCGGCCAGCCCGATGCTGCCGCCCACGATGCGCCGTGACGTGCTGTCGACATCGGGGCGCGGCGTGCCGGCACCATGTGCGCCGCTGTCGATCCAGGTCTGCTGGACGGCGTCCGGCAGGTCGTGCTGCAGCTGCGACGACACCGAGCGTTCGGCGACCGGGATCGTCGTGCGCGTCTCCGGCTGCACGCCGTAGGACTGCGCATGCTCGTCGTAGCCGGCCTCGAACAGATCCTTGAGCCAGACGTTGAAGTTCTCGCGCGCGGTCCGGCTCATCGCGTCGCGCTCGGTCTTCAGCAGCGCGCTGCGCTCGTCCATCACCTTCACCGCCTCGACATCGCCGCGGCCGTGCGGATCGAGTTGCCGGCGCGTCCAGTCGTTCACCGACGCCTCGGTCTTCGCCATCAGCGCGTCGTAGTTGCCGCGCAGCACCTTGAACAGCGCGTCGGGGCTGCGCAGCGCGATGTCGCGGAACAGCGGCAGGTAGGTCGTCAGCGCCTGGTGGTACTGGCCGGCGTTGACCGGCTTCACCGTGTCGCTGCCGAACTGGATGTTCTTGTCGTGCTCGATGATGA
>NZ_JBFUFP010001240.1:0-1461 GCF_056403375.1 Rhizobacter sp. P2_H2 | reverse complement strand
GGCCTCGCTCACCTGCCTAAGTGTGCGCATCGCTCGGTGACCGGGCTGCTTTGCCGCAGGAAGCTACAACCTCACGAGGGGCCCGATCCTGTCCCTCGAGAACAGCCTCGTACTCTCGTCCGTCGCTGGCTCGTATCCACAGAAATAGTCGGCGACATCTGCGCCTCTCGCAAGCAGGTCAGCACCAACCAAAAGCTTCTTGGACGCCTCTTGTCTATCCGTGGGATCGATGTCGGCGCTACCGAATATGACAGCCACCTCGCTCGATCCTTCGGAGCGAAGGATTCTGATCAGCGGGGCACTGATCCGAACATCACCAACTCTCACAGAGGCAGCCCGTATAAAGATGGACGCCGACACAGAGCCATCCTTCAGCAACTCTTTCAATCCTTGGTCAAGCTGTTTCGGATCGAGAAGGCCCAACTCACTGTGGGAAAGCTCCATTGGGGAGGCCTCCTGAAGCAAGCCATACACCAGCCCATCAACGGAGCCATCGGGAACAGCGTCGAAGATCAATTCAATGAGTCCGTCCATGATCAGTCCAAGAATCCCTTGAATGAGCCATCCAGGTTGAGTCGAACCCCCCGCCCGTCTGACAGTCGTTTCTCCAGGAACGTGAGGCCATTGTCGTAAGTCTGCTTTATGAACTGTCCAGGACCACGGATGACTTCACGAAGTTGTGTCATCCCCTGCTCATTCCAGGTTTTCATAGAGCCAGTCATAGTGCCCCACGTCTCCGGATTTCGGCCGGCATGTTTGGAAAGTGCATGACCAACGATCGTGCTGCCCTTGTAGGCGTCTTGCGCTGAGGACAACGCGACCTTGGTCTCGGATATCGACAGTCCCCATTTCAGCCCCCTTGCCGCACCTGCTCCCCCAGTGCTCGGCCCCGGCGCAGCTCCCGCGACCATACCACTGCCCATTGCTGCGCTTGCCATCGGAGCCAAGGGCGCCAAGTCATAGCGTCCCTGCCGCCCCTGCGCATCCATGATGGCGATGCCCATGCGAATGATGTTCGGTGCGGAGCTGGGATCGCCTTCCTTGATGGCACGGTAGCGGTCGAACAACGCACTCATCGCCTTCACATCGCCGGCCTCCTTAGCGTCGCTGAAAGCTCGGTTGATGCGCTGGATCTCAAGCCCCTCCTCCGTGAAGGAACTCTTTGCGATTGAATTCAGTATCCACTGTCTCGCAGGCATCAGACTGCCCGCCGCCCCCTCCTGCGACATAGCTACCGTCGTCCTGACCGTCGATTCCGCCGCCATTGGAACGATCCCCGACGGGTTCACAACGACGCCATCGCAGCCACCGTTACAGATGCTTTGCGGGTTGTAGGTCTTGCTCTCCTTCAGATCCGACCAGCCACTCGGGTCCGTGCGCGCCAGCGGATCGTTGCGCACATAGCTGTAGCGGTTGTAGGCCTGCAGGTCCGACGGATCGCTSACGAGCTGGTCCACCGAC
>NZ_JBFUFP010001239.1:0-1462 GCF_056403375.1 Rhizobacter sp. P2_H2 | reverse complement strand
GCCCCATGTGGTCCGGGTGCATGTGGGTCACGATCACGCGCAGCACCGGCAGGCCCTGCAGCTCGGTCTCGAACACCTGCTCCCAGGCCGCCTTCGTCGCGTCGTTGGTGATGCCGCAGTCGACGATCGTCCAGCCGGCGCGGCCCTCGATCTCGTCGCGCAGCAGCCAGAGGTTGATGTGGTCCAGCGCGAAGGGCAGCTGCATGCGCAGCCAGCGCACGCCGGGCGCCACCTCCAGCGTCCGGCCCGCCTCGGGCAGGTTCTCGCCCAGCGGGTACTGCAGCTGTCGCTCGAGCTCGTTCATCGGCTTGGTCGGTGATGTCATGGGGCGGCTACACTTTACGTATACGTCAATCAGCCGATTCTAGGTTTTCATGCCGCACGCTGCTGTCGCCGAGGTGTCCGCCACCTCGTCCACCCCGGGAATCACCTACACGATCAGCGAACTCGCCCGCGAATTCGACCTGACGACGCGGGCGATCCGCTTCTACGAGGACTGCGGGCTGCTGTCGCCGCAGCGTGCCGGGCGCAACCGCATCTACACCGCGCGCGACCGCACCCGGCTGAAACTGACGCTGCGCGGCAAGCGGCTCGGGCTGACGCTGTCCGAGGTGAAGGAGCTGGTCGACATGTACGAGTCGCCGCGCGACACGCAGGCCCAGCTGAAGAAATTCCTCACCGTGCTGGCGATGCACCGCCAGCAGCTGGAGCAGCAGATGGCCGACCTGCACGTCACGCTCGACGAGGTGCGCACGCACGAGAAAGAGGCGAAGCGCCTGCTGAATTCGCCCTGACACGATTCATCCCAGAAACTGACGGAGACACCCCATGAACCTGCCCGGACTCGACTTCCAGCTCGGCGAAGACATCGACGCGCTGCGCGACAGCGTGCGCGCCTTCGCCGAGGCCGAGATCGCCCCGCGCGCCGCCGGGATCGACCGCAGCGACCAGTTCCCGATGGACCTGTGGCGCAAGATGGGCGAGCTCGGCGTGCTCGGCGTCACCGTCAGCGAGGAATACGGCGGCGCCAACATGGGCTACCTCGCCCACATGATCGCGATGGAGGAGATCAGCCGGGCGTCGGCCAGCGTCGGGCTGAGCTACGGCGCGCACAGCAACCTGTGCGTGAACCAGATCAAGCGCAACGGCAGCGAGGCGCAGAAGCGCAAGTACCTGCCGAAGCTGATCAGCGGCGAGCACGTCGGTGCGCTCGCGATGAGCGAGCCGGGCGCCGGCTCCGACGTGATCAGCATGAAGCTGAAGGCTGAGGACAAAGGCGGCCACTACCTGCTGAACGGCACCAAGATGTGGATCACCAACGGCCCCGATGCCGACACGATGGTGGTCTATGCGAAGACCGAACCCGAGCTGGGCGCCCGCGGCGTCACCGCCTTCATCGTCGAGAAGGGCATGAAGGGGTTCAGCACCGCGCAGAAGCTCGACAAGCTCGGCATGCGCGGCT
>NZ_JBFUFP010001238.1:0-1468 GCF_056403375.1 Rhizobacter sp. P2_H2 | reverse complement strand
GATCGAACGGCTGAGCGCCGCCGGGCACACGCTGCACTTCCTGTCGAACATGCCACGGCCGCTGGCGGACCACCTGGTGCGCAGCCACCCGTTCCTCGGGCGCTTCACGAGCGGCGTGTTCTCGTCACACGTGCGCCTGCTGAAGCCCGAGCCGGAGATCTTCGCGCACTCGGCGCGGCAGTTCGAGATGTCGCCGGGCCGGTTGATCCTGCTGGACGACACGCAGGTCAACGTCGATGCGGCGATCGCCGCCGGTTGGCAGGCGCTGCACTTCCGCGACGCGCCGTCGTGCGAGGCCGCGCTGCACGCGCGCGGCCTGTTCCCGCGTCAACMCTGAGGCGACTCAGCCCTGATGCGCCGGCGCGGCCGGCACCGGTGCCGGCTGCGTGACGGCCGGCGCGCGCATCACGCGCGTCTTGCCGTTCGACGACACCRGGATCACCGGCTCGCCCGGGGCCAGCGTCTCGGTGCCCTTGGCCTGGATGATCGAGCGGCGTTCGCCGTTGCGCAGCTGCACCAGGATCTCCAGCGCTTCCTCGCGGGTGCCGGCACGCTCGATTGCGTTGCCGACCACCGCCCCGGCCACCGCGGCCAGCACGCCGACGGCGACCGCTTCGCGGTGCCCGCCGACCGATGCGCCGGCGATGCCGCCGACCACGCCGCCGGTGACGGCGCCGGCGCCGGACTGCGAACCGTCGATCACGACCGGACGCACCGACAGCACGGTGGCATCCTGGATCTGCGACAGGCGCTGCGCTTCATTGCGCGAGACGACATCGGGGCTGCTGGTGGCGCACGCGCTCAAGGTGGCGGCAACGGCCACGGCGATCAAAAGCTTGTTCATGGGGTTCACTCCTCGTTACTCATCTGCATGGACGAGTCGGCCGCACGGCGAGTTCCGCGGCGGCGATGTAAAGAAATCGGAAGTCAGATCCGCAGTCGGCTGTGCCTTGGCACGCTGGCCAGCAGGAATTCCATCTGGTCCGCCAGTATGCGCCGGCCGCGCAGGATCATGTCCTCGTGCAGGCTCGGGATGTAGGGCAGGTACATCAGCGACATGTGCGCTTCTTCCGGCATCCGGTTGCCCTTGTGGCCATTGCAGGCGCGGCAGGCGGTGATGCAGTTCATCCAGCTGTCGAGGCCGCCGCGCGAGGTCGGCACGATGTGCTCGCGCGTCAGGTCGTCCAGGTGGAAGCGCCCGGCGCAGTAGGCGCACACCTGACGGTCGCGGGCGAAGAGCTTGGGGTTGGAGAGCGCGGGCGTCTGGCGCCAGGCCCGGCTCGGGACCGCGCCGCGCACCGCGATGATCGGGTGCACCTCGATGCGCGATTGCAGCCCGGTGCGCCGTTGCATGCCGCCGCGCAGCACGTRGAACGCATCACCCAGCGTCCATGCGACGCCGTCGCTGGCGTAGATGATCGCTGCCTCCTTCGCTGAAATCCACGATTGAGGCCGGCCGGACACATCG
>NZ_JBFUFP010001237.1:0-1470 GCF_056403375.1 Rhizobacter sp. P2_H2 | reverse complement strand
GCTGAAGGAGGCCGGCGTCGCGACGCCGCTGAACGTGACGCTCTCGCTGCCGCCGCCGCAGTACGCGCKCAAGGGCGGCGAGATCGTCGCGGCGCAGCTCGCGAAGGTGGGCATCGTCGCGAAGATCGACAACGTCGAATGGGCGCAGTGGCTGGCCGGCCCGTTCAAGGGCAGCTTCGACCTGACGATCATCAGCCACGTCGAGCCGCTCGACTTCGCGGTGTATGCCGATCCGTCGTACTACTTCGGCTACGACGGCCGTGCCTACGCCGAGATCGTCGCGAAGTACGACGCCAGCACCGGCGCGAAGGAGCGGCTGAAGCTGCTCGGCGATGCGCAGCGCCGGCTGGCCGACGACGCGGTCAACGCCTGGCTGTTCCAGCTGCCGCAGTTCATGGTCGCGAACAAGCGGCTGAAGGGGCTGTGGAGCAGCTCGCCGGTGTTCGCGAACGACATGGGCGCGGTGAGCTGGCAATGAACGCGCTGGCACAGCTGTCGGCCGTGGAGCTGCTGGCGGCCTACGCGGCGCGCACGCTGTCGCCGGTGGAAGTGACGCGCGCGGTGCTCGCGAACATCGCGGCCTGGGAGCCGCGGCTGTGCGCCACCTATGCGCTGGATGCGGCCGCCGCGCTCGCGCAGGCCGAGGCCTCGCAGGCGCGCTGGCTCGCGAACGCGCCGCTCGGTGCGCTCGACGGCGTGCCGGCGATGATCAAGGAGAACATCGCGACGCGCGGCACGCCGGTGCCGCTGGGCACCGCTGCCACCGAGCTGGTGCCGGCTGCGGCCGATGCGCCGCCGGCCGCGCGGCTGCGCGAAGCCGGCGCGGTGATCCTCGGCAAGACGACGATGCCCGACTACGGGATGCTGTCGTCCGGCCTGTCGAGCTTCCACCCGCTGGCCCGCAACCCGTGGGACCTGCGCCGCAGCCCGGGCGGCAGCAGCGCCGGGGCCGCCGCGGGCGCTGCTGCCGGCTATGGGCCGCTGCACGTCGGCACCGACATCGGCGGCTCGGTGCGGCTGCCGGCCGGCTGGTGCGGCATCTTCACGCTGAAGCCGAGCCTCGGCCGCATCCCGATCCAGCCGCCGTACGCCGGCCGCGTGGCCGGGCCGATGACGCGTACGGTCGCCGATGCGGCACTGCTGATGGATGTGCTGTCGCGCCCCGACCCCGGCATGCGCGACACGATGAACCTGCCCTGGCAGGACATCGCCTGGTCGCAGCTCGAGCGCCCGCTGCGCGGATTGAAGCTGGGCCTGCTGATGGACGCCGGCTGGGGCCTGCCGGTCGAACCGGAGGTGCGCGCGGCGGTCGAGGCGGCGGCGCGTGCGTTCGAAGGCGCGGGCGCAGTCGTCGAGCCGGTCGCGCCGTTCATGACGCGCGAGATGATCGACGGCATGGACCGCTTCTGGCGCTGCCGGGCCTGGATGGACATCGCGGCGCTGCCCGAGGCGCGGCGCGCGAAGGTGCTG
>NZ_JBFUFP010001236.1:0-1471 GCF_056403375.1 Rhizobacter sp. P2_H2 | reverse complement strand
CGCACGGTCAGTACGAGGGCGTCGCCGTCGCGCCGGGCGCCGACGAGCAGCCGGCCGCCGTCGACGTGCGGCTCCAGCCCGTGCTTGATCGCGTTCTCGACCAGCGGCTGCAGCAACAGCGGCGGCACCGGCTGCGCGGCCAGTTCGGGCGGCAGGTCGAACGCGGGCTGCAGCCGGTCGCCCATGCGGACCTTCATCAGCTCGAGGTAGTCGCCGACCCGCGCGAACTCGGCCGACAGCGGATGCAGCGTCGCCCGCGAGGCCGACAGCGTCGCGCGCAGGAAGGCGATCAACTGGTCGAGCATCGTCTGTGCGCGCGGCGGGTCGAGCGCGATCAGCACGCGCAGGTTGGCCAGCGTGTTGAACAGCATGTGCGGCTCGAGCTGCGATTCGAGCAGCTTCAGCTGGTTCTCGGCCGCATCGCGCTGCGCGGCGGCCAGCTGGCGCAGCCGCATCTGGTCCTTGCCGCGGGCGTAGAAGAAGAACGAGATCGCCGCGCTGACCGCGATGCACATCAGCAGGTAGCTCAGCATCGCGCGCGGCGCCATGCGCCACATGTCGAGCAGCGGCCGGTCGTTCAGCGCATCGCCGATCGTGCTGCCGGCCAGGTAGCCGAGGAAGATCGCGCCGCCCTGCAGCGCGAACCGGCGCCAGCCTTCGGGCCAGCCGGTCTGCGGATTGATCTTCACGACCAACCGCCCGAAATCCATCAATGCCCAGATGCTCAGGCCGATCGCCTGCGAGTAGATCATCTGCACCTGCCACGGGCCGGACCGGTTCAAGGCCAGCACGAGGCCGATGAAGCTGTTGAAGCCGACGACCATCAGGCCGTGCTTCAGGAAATCGTGCGGCCGGATGGCGGTGTTGTCGAGCGGGGGCGGCATCGGCGGATTGTGCGGCAGGCGATTCGGGTTCAAGCTCAGGCGGCGCCATGGACCAGCGCGACCCCGCGCGCGAAGGCCGGTTGCGTGCTGAGCATCTGGCGCGGCAGCGTCTGCCACAGGCCGAGGGCGACCAGGCCGGCGAGCAGGCCCCAGGCCCACAGCGGGGCGTGTTGGACGATGGCGAGGAACATAGGGTGTCTCCGTGGCGGGTGGGTCGATGGCCGCACTGTGCCGGCGCAGCCCGCCGCGGCCCAGCGCGCTGCGACGAAGCGGCGCCTGCCGGCGCGAACGGCCGGCCGCGCGGCGTGAATGGACGAGGGAGGGACGAGGGCGGGGCGGGGGAGGCCGCGGCCGCCGGTATAGTCAGCGCCGCCCAAGCGTCCAACGGAGACCCGCATGTCCTCTTCCACCCCGCTGTCGCGCGCCGCCGCCGGCCTGTCGCTGCTGGCCGTGACGGCGTTGCTCGGCTGCAGTTCGCCGATGCCCGCGTGGACGCCCGCCGGCGGGCCGCCGATGCCGCCGGCCAAGCGGCCGACCCCGGCCGTGCCGGCAGCGACGCCCGTGCCGGCCGCCGAAGCGCCGCAGCC
>NZ_JBFUFP010001235.1:0-1472 GCF_056403375.1 Rhizobacter sp. P2_H2 | reverse complement strand
GACCACGCGGCCCTGCACCGTGACCCACAGCGTGGTGTCGGGGAACGGGTTGCGCGCCTGCACCGCCTGCTGGATCGCCGACGCGATGTCCGTGTCGTAGGCATAGGCGTTCGGCCGGTCGCACTCCTTCGCGAGCCAGCAGGTCGTGCCCTTCTCGAGCCGGCGGTGCGCCTGCACGCGGCGGTCGGCCTCGTCGGTGAACGGGCCGGCGGGCAACGGGCAGTCGGGCAGCGCGGCGGTGATCGGGAAGAACGGATCGTTGAACCAGTTCTGCAGCGCGTCGGATGGCTGCGCTGCGCTGCCGGTCGCGAGCAGGAGGGCGGTTACGCCGATCGAGATGCGGTGCATCCCGTGATCCTAGAGCCTGTTGACACGGCGGGTTGCCCGTATGCTGCACTTTTGCGCAACCCGCGATGGAGGCGTCCGGTGGCCCAGCGCTTGTTCGTTCGACTCGACGAGGACCCCGTCCAGGGCCCGGAATCCGGCACGCCCGCGGACAGCCTGCGAACGCTGCCGCTGCCCGCCGCGTTGCAGCCCTTCGTCGCGCAGATGCTGCTGTACCGCGAGCGCTTCGCGCCGGGCCACGAGATCGTCGAACGCGTGATCCCCGATGGCGCGGTGCGCCTGGTCGTTCACTGGGGCGACGCGCCGGCGGCCGGGCCGCAGCGCAGCCTGCTCGCGATCGGGCCCTCGACCACGCCGGCCGTGCTGCGCCTGTCGGGCCGCATGGCCGGGCTCGCGATCACGCTGCGCCACGGCGCGGCGGCCGCGCTGCTCGGCGTGCCGGTCGGCGAGATCGCCGGGCTTGCGTTGCCGCTGCAGGCGCTGTGGCCGCGCGACGACGCACAGGCCCTCAGCGCCCTCGCCGACCTGGAAGACGACGCCAGCCGCGTGCGGCTCGTGCAGCAGGCGCTGTTGCACCGGCTGCGCCATCGGGCGGCAGGGGATCCGCGGCCGGCCGTGCACGCGCTGCGGCTGCTGACGCAGTCCGGTGGCCGGCTGCCGGTGCCTGCACTCGCCGCGCAGGTGGGCCTGGGCGAGCGTCGCTTGCAACAGGTGTTCGACACGCAGTTCGGGCTCTCGCCGCGCCGCTGGAGCCGGCTCTCTCGCCTGCACCGCTGCCTGCGCGATCTGCGCGTTCATCCGCAGCGCAGCTGGGCCGAGGTCGCGCTCGATGGCGGCTTCTTCGACCAGTCGCACCTGGCCAACGAGTTCCGCGCGCTGTGCGGCTGCACGCCGGCCGAATACCGGCGGCTCGCGGTTTCGGAATCTTCCAAGACCGCCGGCTGACAACTGCGCACCATGGCGCCGATCGAACCCAGGAGCCAGACGATGACGAACGACGACAACCCGCGCCCGCTGCAGGGCCGCGTGGCGGTGGTGACGGGCGCCAGCCGCGGCGCGGGGCGCGGCTGCGCGGTCGAGCTGGGCGCTGCCGGCGCCACGGTCTACGTGACCGGGCGCAGCACGCG
>NZ_JBFUFP010001234.1:0-1472 GCF_056403375.1 Rhizobacter sp. P2_H2 | reverse complement strand
ATCCAGCAGTTCGAGCACCGCGGCCCATTCCTGCGCCGACACCGGCGTGATCGACAGCCGGTTGCCGGGCTTCAGCACCACCATCGACGCGAGCGAGGCCGCCTCGCGCATCTCGCGCAGCGACAGCAGCCGCGTCTTGCGCTCGAGCGCCACGTCGACATGCCACCAGCGCGGCTTCTCGGCCGTGGCCTTGGCGTCGAAGTACTTGCTCTTCGCGTCGAACTGCGTGGCGTCGAGGTACGGCTCGCCCACCACGCGCGCCAGCCCGGCGACGCCCGGCTCGGGGCAGGACGAGTGATAGAACAGCACGCCGTCGCCGCTGCGCATCTGGTCGCGCATGAAGTTGCGGGCCTGGTAGTTGCGCACGCCGACCCAGGGCACGCGCTGCTTCGGCGCAGCGGCCAGGTCGTCGATCGAACACTCGTCGGGCTCGCTCTTCATGAGCCAGAACTGTTCGGTCATGGTGCTGAGGAGAGGGGAAAGATAAGGTGTCCGTCACGCACCGTGAGCCGCATTCCTGAACCCAGGCAGTTCAGGTGGGCGAGGTCAGCCGGGCTTCGGGTTCATCTGACGCGAGACGATCACACCAACCGGGCGATGTTCCAAGCCCTTGCTCATAAGAGCATCGGTTCAAGGAAATATAAAACTCACGCGAACGCAACGGACTCGAAGAATTCTACGCGCGTCATCCGGCGCGAGTGTGTCTGTTCAAAGCAATTGCCCGTCGGCGCCAAGGGCTTGGTCGACACGGTGGATCAAAGCGTCTATGTCGATGTCTTCGCTGCTCGACGATGCCGAGGCAGGAGCCGGCGCCGGAGCGGGCGACGACTTCGGCGCAGCGGGCCGTTCGGCCAGTGCGTAGGCGAGGTTGAGTGCCGCCAGCACCGCGATCCGCTCGCGCGCCTTGACACGGCCGCCATCGCGGATCGCGCTCATCTCGCGGTCGACGTTGCCCACCGCTTCGAGCAGCGAGGCCTCGCCGCCTTCCGGGCAGCCGAGGATGTAGCTCTGCCCCATGATCGTCACTTCGATCTGCTTCATTTGGTGCGCGCTCCGGAATCGGCACCGACCGCCGCCGGGTCGGCCGGCAGGCGCTCGAGCAGCGCATCGATGCGGCCACGCGCCGCGTTCAGCCGCGAGCGCAGGTTGTCGCGCTCATGCGTGACGGTGGCGAGTTGTTGTTCGAGCAGGGCGTTGGTGCGCTTCAGTTCATCGTGCCGCAGCAACAAGCGCTCGACGCGTTCGGCAAGTTCGTTGATCTTGGCCATGGCGCATCAAAGGTGGAGTGTGAACCGATTGTAGAGGGGGCGCCTGCGCCTGCTTACAATCGCGCCCGTTGGTGCCCGTGCCGGTGTTCACGCCGGCACAGTTAAACGGGAAGCAGAGGTTGCCCGACCGCACGGTCGCACGGCCCACCTGCGCTGCCCCCGCAACGGTAAGCGGACGAAGCCACCCGGCTTCAGCCCCTGCGC
>NZ_JBFUFP010001233.1:0-1474 GCF_056403375.1 Rhizobacter sp. P2_H2 | reverse complement strand
GTTCGTCACCGTGCTCGACGGGCCGCAGCTGACACTGCGCCTGCACGACCTGTTCCGCGATTTCCTCGAAGACCGGCTGCGCCACGAATCCCCCGACGCGCTGACCGGCTTGCTGCACCGCGCCGCCGAGACCGAGCCCGACGCGGCACGCCGCATCGGCTACCTGCAGCGCGCCGGCGACTGGGCGGCGGCCGAGGCGGCGCTGCATGCCGTCGCCCGCGGCTGGCTCACCGACGGCCTGCTGACGCAGACGCAGCGGCTGCTGGCGCAGTTTCCGGCCGGCTGGCGCGAGCGCTCGTCGCCGCTGATGCTGCTGCAGGGGCTGGCCGCGTGGACGCGCTGGGATTTCGTCGCGATGGCCGGGCACTTCCAGCAGGCGCTGCGCCTGGCCGAGCAGCAAGGCCTCGCGGAGCAGGCGCAGCGGGCGCGGGCCTACGTGGCGCTCAGCCTGTGCCAGGTCGACCAGCGCGATGACGCGGCCGCGCTGCTCGCCGAGTTGCGCACGCAGGCCTTGCCGCTCGAAGCCGAGGTCACGGCGCTGACCGCCAGCCTGTGGCATGCCGGCGACTACGGGCCGGTCGGGCCGTCGGCCGGCTACATGGCGCGGCGCAACGCGCTGCTGGCCGAGTGCACCGACCTCGGCCTGTGGTACCAGGCGACGCCGAACCCGCGCGACGTGGCGCTGCCCGGCATCGCGCCGGCGCTGACGGAGTTCGTCGAACGCGTGCTGCGGCTGGCGCCCGAGCACCCGACCGCGATGAGCGCGATCGCCTGGCTGCTGCACGGGCTGATCGCGCTGTGGCAGGGCGATGCGCTGCGCGCGGCCGAACGGCTGCAACGCGCCGACGAGGAGTCGCGCTGGCTCGGCGGCCCGCGCAATGTGCGCACGATGCTGGCGCTGGCCGGCGGCATGCTGCACGCGCTGCGCGGCGACATCGACGCGATGCGCCAGGACAGCGCCCGCCTGCTGGCCGACCCCGAGCAGGAGCCGCCGAGCGCGCGCCGCGACAAGCTGCGCCGCCACATGCAGTTCCAGGCGCTGCGGCTGGCGATGATCGCCGACGATGCGGAGCGCGCCGGCGCCCTGGTGGCGACGCTGGGCGCACCCGACCTGCTGGCGTCGACGCGCATCGCGCAGCGGGCACGCGAGCTGGCGCTGCCGGCCTTCGCGGCCGAGCTGGCCGGGCGCTGGCCGCAGGTGGTCGAGTGCTGGCAGGCGGCCTTGCAGACGCCCGATGCGCTCGAGTGGTACGGGCTGCTGACCGAAGGCCGGCTGCGGCTGGCCGCCGCGCTGGTGCGGCTGGGCCGGCAGCGCGAGGCGGCGCAGCAGGTCGAGGCCGCGGCACTGCGCTGCGCGAGCGACGGCTGGATCGGCTCGGCGCTGCTCGCCGGCCCGCGCGCGCTGGCGACGCTGGCGCATGGCGGCCTGGTGCTGGGCGCCGGGGCGCAGGCGGCGCTGGCGAACTGGCTGGAC
>NZ_JBFUFP010001232.1:0-1474 GCF_056403375.1 Rhizobacter sp. P2_H2 | reverse complement strand
GCTCAGGTGCGGGAACAGGTTGTACTGCTGGAACACGAAGCCGACACGCTTGCGCAGCGCGATGAACTCGGCCTCGCTGCGCAGCTGGTCGACGCGCGTGCCGCCGACGCGGATCTCGCCGCGCTGCGGCCGGATCAGCCCGGTGATGCAGCGCAGCAGCGTCGACTTGCCCGAGCCCGAGGGCCCGATGATCGAGACCGATTGCCCGCGCTTCACCTGCAGCGAGATGCCCTTCAGCACCTCGTTGTCGCCGAAGGACAGGTGCACGTCGTCCAGCGAGACCAGCGGTTCGTCAACGGAAGGCATGGCGTTTTTCCAGGGCCTGCGTGAAGCGGGCGATCGGGTAGCAGTAGGCGAAGAAGAAGCCGAGGATCGCCCCGTAGACGAGCACGGTGAAATCGGTGCGGGCGACGGTGTTGCTCGCGATCTGCGCGGTGTCGACCAGGTCGTGCACGCCCACCAGCGACGCGAGCGAGGTGCTCATCGCGATGCTCGCGTACAGGTTCATCCACGGCGGCAGCATGCGGCGCAGGCACTGCGGCAGGATCACGACGCGGAACACCTGGGCGCGCCGCATCGCGAGCGATTGCGCGGCCTCCCACTGTGCGGAGGGAATCGACTGCACCGCGCCGCGGAAGATCTCGGCCACGTTGGCGCTGGTCGGCAGCGCGAGACCCAGCACCACCTTCAGCCAGTCGGGGAACGGCAGCCGCCACGCGGCCGGGCCGATCTCGAACGGGAACACGTAGGTCGTGAAATAGATCAGCACCAGCACCGGCGCATTGCGGAACAGCTGCACCCACACTCGTGTGAAGCCCCGCAGCAGCGCTGCGTGCGACAGCGAGGCGGCGCCGATCACCAACCCGACCAGCGTGCCCAGCGCCACCGCCAGCAGGCTGATGCCGATGTTGGCGGCCATGCCGTGCAGCAGCGCAGGCATCCATTGCCACAGGTGCTCCAGCGCCGTCATTGCCCGTATCCCGGCATGCGCAAGCGCCCTTCCAGCCAGCGCCCGGCCCGAGCCACCGCCCAGGTCAGCGCGCCGAAGTACAGCAGGATCAGCAGCAGCAGTTCCAGCACGTTGTCGCGGTTGGTCCAGATCATGATCGACTCGTAGGTCACGTCCCCGACCGCGATCGCCGAGGCCACCGCCGTCATCTTCACCAGGTCGACCACGTTGTTCACCAGCGACGGCAGCGCAAAGCGCAGCGCGAGCGGCATCTCGATGCGCCACAGCAGATGGCGCCGGCTGAAGCCGAGTGAGCGTGCTGCCTCCAGCATGGCCGCCGGCACCGCCTGGATGCCGGCGCGCAGCGCCTCGGCATGGAACGCACCCTTGTGCAGAGAGACGACGATGAAGACCCAGACGAACGGCGTCAGCGGGTTGCCGGCGCCGAACTGCCTGAACTGCTGCGTGATCAGCATGTTCAGCACCAGGAAAGCGCAGTACAGCTGCACGAGGGTCGGCGTGTTG
>NZ_JBFUFP010001231.1:0-1476 GCF_056403375.1 Rhizobacter sp. P2_H2 | reverse complement strand
GCCTCGGCCGGCGTGCTGGCACTGGCGGCGTCGCTCGCGGCGCGGCAGCGGCCGCTGCAGGCCGGCGGCTGAAGCTCAGTCGACCCCGAGGAAGCTGCGCATGCGCTCGATCTCGTCGGCCAGCCCGGCCTTGAACGCCGGGTCGCGCGGCGCGCGGCCGTCGACGTAGCCGAGCTGCTGCGTCAACCGCCCGCCGACCATCGACAGGTTGCCCCAGCCGATCACGCGGTCGTGCCACAGCAGCGGCAGCGCGTAGTAGCCGAACCTGCGCTTCGGTGCCGGCGTGTAGGCCTCGAAGCGGTAGGCCCAGCCCCACAGCAGCTCGAAGCGGGTGCGGTCCCAGACCACCGGGTCGAACGGCGCGAGCAGCCGCACCGCGTCATCGGGCGCATGGCGGCGCGAGGCCGGGTTCTCGTCGGCCGGCCAGTACCAGGTGACGCCATCGAGCTGCAGGCTCGCGAGCTGCTCGCGCGCCAGCTTCATCGCCGCCTGCGTCTGCGTCTTCAGGTGCGGTGCGCCGTAGCCCAGCAACGCGGTCAGGTGGGTCAGGCTGCGCGCCGGCAGCGGCGCGTACTTGCGCACGATCAATTCCAGCAGCGCGGCGGCGCGGCGCGCCCGTTCGCCGGGGCTGTCGTCGGCCGGCGCATGCTCGACCGCCTCGTAGACGCGGATGCCCGCATCGCGCCGCACGACGCGCAGCATGCCGCGGTAGTGCATGCCGTCGAGCAGGTGGGTGCTGGCGTTCGACGAGCCGCCCCAGTAGTTGGTGACGCGGCCGTGCGCGAAATGATCGTCGACCTCGCGCGGGTGCACGCGGCCGCGCTCGCGCACGAAGGCCAGCACGTCGGCGGCGCGGCGCTGCGTGGCGCGGTCCCACACCGTCGTGGCGACGCGCGGGTGCATCAGCGCCAGGTGCTCGCGCGGCAGGAAGCCGTAGTTGACGAGGCAGTCCTCCTCGATCGGCAGCTTCGCGTAGCGGCGCTCCAGCTCGCCCGCGCGGTAGCCCTTGACGCGGTGGCGCAGCGTCAGGTCCTGCGCGCGCGCCGGCGAACGGATCGGGTCGGCCTGCAGGAACCCCAGCTGGCGGATCGCGCGCAGCAGCGTGGTCGGCTTGAAGAGCGTGCGGGCGACGGCGTAGCGCCGCAGGTGGTCGAGGGTGATCGGCATGGCCGGAATGATGCGGCATCCGGTTGCCAGTTGGTGTCACCAGTCCTCGGCCGCGCCCGCGAAAGCGAGGCGCTCCATCAAGCCACTCCCCAGGATCCGGCTCCGCCGGGCCGAAGGGAGGCGCCCCTCGGGGGCAGGAGCGATAGCGACTGGGGGGCCCTATCTTTCCAGCTGCTCCACCGTGTCGAGCTGCATCTCGAAGCTGAAGAAGCGGTCCCGCCCCTGCGCCTTCGCGGCGTACAGGGCCTGGTCGGCGCGCATCACCATGCCTTCGGCGGTGGTCTGGGCGTCGGGAATGCAGGTGGTGAT
>NZ_JBFUFP010001230.1:0-1478 GCF_056403375.1 Rhizobacter sp. P2_H2 | reverse complement strand
GTGCGGGAGCAGGCGCCGGCGTGGGTGCAGGGGCCGGCGCTGGCGTGGGGGCAGGAGCAGGCGCAGGCGCGGGTGCGGGAGAAGGTGCCGGCGCAGGTGCAGGCGCCGGCGACGGAGAAGGCGCGGGCGCCGGGGCCGGTGAAGGCGATGGCGCAGGGGATGGCGCGGGCGAGGGTGTGGGGGCGGGCGCCGGCGCAGGCGCCGGCGTGCCCGTCACGGGCCCGAGTGCCGAGCCGTCGGTGTTGCCGCCGGCCCAGGTGGTGTCCTGCGACCCGCCGCCGCAACCGCCCAGCAGCGCGGCCGACACCGCGATGAACAACGGGCCCAGGCCCGCGCCGGCTCTCATGGCTTGACCGTCAGCTTGCCGACGCCGGCTTGCGCCTGCACCGCGGCCTTCACCGACGCCGCCGGCAGCAGCGCGCTGCGGCTGTACGGCACCGTCCAGCCCACGTCGTTCGAGAAGCTGCACTGCGACATGTTCAGCGCCGCGCCGTTCAGCAGCGAGCCGGCTTCGGTGATCGCGCCGGTCTTGCTCGACGAACCCGGGTTCTTCATCACGCTCGCGCAGCTGTTGGCGCCCTGGATCTCGAACACGTTGTTCTCCGAGATGATCTTCGCCAGGTAGGCCACGCCGATGCTGTAGCCGTACGGGTAGGCCGCGTTGGCCGTGCTGCCCTGGTACAGGTTGTTGTAGACGTGCACCTTGCCGAAGCGAACGCGCGGCGCGCGCTCGGTGATGTTGGTGAACAGGTTGTTGTGGAAGGTCACCGTCAGGTGGCCGTTGTCGGAGGTCTTGCTGTCCGACGAGCCGATCAGGTTGTTCTTGTCGTGTTGGTCGAAGACGTTGTTCGAGATCGTCACGTAGTCCGACCCGTTCTTCACGTCCAGCGAGCCGTCATGGCACTGCTTGCGCTTGCCGTTGACGACCGGCAGCAGGTCGTCGGTGACCGGGGAATCGGTGAACCGGTTGTGGTCGATCCAGACGTGGGTCGAGTCGTCGACCGTGATGCCGTCGAACTCCGAGTTCCAGTTGCCGCTGGAGCCGTCGTTCGGGTCCCACAACGGCGACACGTCGCACGGGTCGATGATGGTCAGGTTGCGCACGATCACGTTGTCGACGCTGTTGATCTTGATGTTCGCGTTGACCAGGCCCGCGGTCGCGCCAACGCCGATCAGCGTCGTGTTGCTGCCGAGCTTCAGCTCGCCGCGATTGGCCTGGTCCGAGGTGCTCTTGAAGGCGCCGCCGTTGTCGGCTGCCGCCATGTCGATGCGGCCGGTCACCTTGATGATCTTCGCGCTGTCGCCGCCCGCCTTGATCGCGGCGAGCAGTTCGGTCGCGGTGTCGACCTTGTAGATCGCCGCGGCCGCTGCATTCGAGCCGCCGCGCGTGCCGCCGGACTGGCTGGCCCAGCCGGTGGCCGGGGCCACCTCGGTGCTGGCGTCGGCCGACGGCGCGGGGGCCGGAGCCGGTGCAGGCG